>JBKJNP010000185.1:0-3163 GCA_046593565.1 Sphingomicrobium sp.
GCTCCCGTCCCACGCGACAGCCCCAATCCGGAAGTCGAACTTCCTGCTGTCTGCGGGAACAAGCAACACGGGGCGCCCGGACTCGAACAGCAGATACTCGCTCACCTGGCGTTCGGAAAGCAGGCCGCTGCCGTCCGATCCCGCAACCGCGAGATCGTGGACTCGGGCATGATCCGCCACCACCTCGTGGATGCCATGCGCATGCGAGTGGCTGGTAATGGTCTCGATAGTCACGCCGATCTGCGCCGACCGCGCCTCAAGGGCCTCCGCCGCAGCCTGCGGATCCATCGATGGACGGCCCGGCAAGTGATAGTCGAACAGCAGCGCCGTCACTTTCGCACTTGTCCGGGCAGCCAGCGCGAGCGCCGCCGCCGCGGGGCCTTGCTCGGACTTGCTGGCATGCAGCGGGGCGTGAAGCAGGATGGTCTTCAGCATCAATTGACTCCTTTTTTTCCGACGGCCTTGCCGCCCGTGAGCCCGTCGGTGTGGCGCCGCGTTCCTTCGGGTCCTTCGTCCGCCGGCCAGCCGGGCTCGGCCTCTCCTCGCGTCTTCCACAGCGAGTAAGCGATCCCCGACGCGATCAGCGCGGCGGTCACCCCGAGGCTGAGCAACGGCGGGAATTTGTCGCCGCCAAGCGCGAAGTCGGCGACGAAGATCTTGGCGCCGATGAACACCAGCACCGCAGCCAGCGCATATTTCAGATAATGGAAGCGATGGATCATCGCCGACAGCGCGAAATACAATGCGCGAAGCCCGAGGATCGCCATGATGTTCGAGGTGTAGACGATGAACGTGTCGGTGGTGATCGCGAAGATCGCCGGCACGCTGTCGACCGCAAACACCAGATCGGCGAGGTTGATCACCACCAGCGCGAGGAACAACGGCGTCGCCGCGCGCACCATTTTTCCGCTCTTTTCGTCGGGGACTTTCACAAAGAAATGCTGGTCGTGAAGTTCGTTCGTCACTCGCATATGCGATGAAATCCACCGGACGACGGGATTGTTGCCGACGTCCATCGGCTTGTCCCCGGCGAAGAACATCTTGATCCCCGTCGCGATCAGGAAAGCGGCAAAGATGTACAATACCCAATAGGCCTCGGCGACCAGTGCCGCGCCGGCCGCGATCATCGCTCCGCGAAGCACGATCACAGCGATGATCCCCCACACCAAAGCGCGATACTGATATTTGGGAGGAATCGCGAAATAGGTGAAAATCAGGCTGATGACGAACACATTGTCGATCGACAGCGCCTTCTCGATGAAAAAGCCGGTGTAATATTTCATGCCCAGATCGGCACCCCGCTCGACCCAGATCCACGCCCCGAAGGCGAGCGCGATGGTGATGTAAAAGGCGCTGAGCTTGAGGCTTTCGCCGATACCCATCTCGCGATCCTCTTTGTGGAGGACGCCAAGGTCGAACGCGGTCAGCGTGGCGACCAGGCCGAGAAAGGCCAGCCAGAACCAGACCGGCGTGCCGAGCCAGTCGACATACAGAAATTCCATGATGCTACTCCGAAACGGGATGTTGGCGGCGATGGCGCGGGACCGGCGGGGGCATGCCGGACCCGCGCCTCCCCATCAGCTATGCTGTGGGGATCTCGATAGCCGCTGCATCAAATCCTTGGCGCGCAGCTTGAGTTTCTTGAGCCGCATCACGAGGAACGGGGACGCGCCGCGGCGTCGCTGTTCGCGGCGCAATTGCTCGTCGATCCGCTGGTGCGCGAGCATCAGCCGGTAGAGTCGGTCGGACATGGTCATTCCTCTTCAAAAGCGTGGCTTTCGATCGGCGCGCCAATGTGGTCTGAGGGCGAAGGGGCCGCTCGAATCGCATCGGAAACACCGATGCGGTCCGACATCGCGAGGGCTGTGAAAGCCAACGCCAGAGGGGCCCGGTCCGCAACGGCTCAATGACCCAACCCGCGCTTGATTGCAAGCGAAACGAACTTTGGCATCGGTGGGACGGGCGCGTTGCGGGACTGCAACAGCCTCTCCTGCAACCCAACTTTTTTCATCCGAAAGTCATTTAATCTCTTGCGTTCGAATCGCGTTTGGCCACTATATGCGGTGTTCCGGTGGGGGCCGCTCTCAATCTATTGTGGTTGGGGCCGAAGATGATTATCTTCGGTATGAGCCCGCGCGCGCCCTGTGGATATCGGGGACGGCGCGATAATAACCCCCCGCCGGATGCGATTATGGGGTAGGCTCGGACCGATGACACCGAGTCGAACATTTAGCGAACAGGCGGTCCAAGAGCCGCCAAGCGTACGGGGTGAGGACATGGATTTTCTGAGCGACAGCAAGGTCACGAGCGACGACGGCACGACCTCTGCGCCGACACGCACCAGCAAGACGATCGACGTCAAGGCGTATGACATCGTGACCGACGAATCGCGCGATGTCTTGCTGACCGAATTCGGCAAGGACACGCTGCGCGACCGCTATCTGCTGCCCGGCGAAACCAACCAGGATCTGTTCGCCCGCGTCGCCTCGGCCTATGCCGACGACCAGGCCCACGCCCAGCGCATCTACGATTACATCTCGAAATTGTGGTTCATGCCCGCCACCCCCGTGCTCAGCAATGGCGGCACCGGTCGCGGTCTGCCGATCAGCTGCTACCTCAACTCGGTCAGCGACAGTTTGAACGGGATCGTCGACACCTGGAACGAGAATGTCTGGCTGGCGTCCAAGGGCGGCGGGATTGGTACTTATTGGGGCAATGTCCGCGGGATTGGCGAGCCGGTCGGCCTCAACGGCAAGACCAGCGGAATCATCCCGTTCGTGCGCGTCATGGACAGCCTGACGCTGGCGATCAGCCAGGGCTCGCTGCGGCGCGGATCGGCGGCGTGCTACCTCGACGTGTCGCATCCCGAGATCGAGGAATTCCTTGAGATCCGCAAGCCTTCGGGCGACTTCAACCGCAAGGCATTGAACCTCCACCACGGCGTGCTGATCACCGATGAATTCATGGAAGCGGTGCGCGCCGGCGACGAGTTCATCCTGCGGAGCCCACGTGACGGCACCGAGCGCGGCAAGGTTGACGCGCGCAGCCTGTTCCAGAAACTGGTCGAAACCCGCCTCTCGACCGGCGAGCCGTACATCATCTTCATCGACCAGGTGAACCGGTCGATGCCCAAGCATCACCGCGACCTCGGGCTCAAGGTTAC
>JBKJNP010000083.1:0-18264 GCA_046593565.1 Sphingomicrobium sp.
TGCAGCCGCCGCCCTGCTTGGCGAAGCTGCGCCAACCCGCCATCCGATCCGGCGAAATGCGGCCCGAGCGCGCCGAGATCATCCTCGATCCGCGCCGCCGATTTCATCTGCGTCCGCGCATCGGCGAGGCGTTGTTCCTCGCCCGTCTCGACCCCGAGCGCCGTGATTTCGTTGACCGCAAAATCGAGCCACTCGCGGTCGCGGTCGGCATCGGCGAGCGTCTGGCGCTGCTCGGTCAATTGGGCCGCGAGCGCGCTCCGCCTGGCCCATGCGTCCCCCACCGCGCCAACATCGACCTGCCCGAACGCATCGAGCAAGTCGCGGTGACCCTTGGGGTTGAGCAAGCCGCGATCATCATGCTGGCCGTGAATCTCGATCGCCGCCCCGGCGATGTCACGCAGCAGCGACGCGGGCACCGCGCTACCCCCGGCAAAGGCGCGGCTGCCGCCATCGGCCTTGAGTGTCCGGCGAAGCAGCAACGCCTCCCCCGGCTCACACTCGACCCCCGCGGCATCGAGCGCAGCGAAGGCCGCATGTCCTACAGGCAATTCAAACTCGGCGCTGACGCTCGCCGCCGCCTGCCCGGCGCGGACCAGCCCGGTGTCAGACCGCGCGCCGAGCGCAAGCCCTAACGAATCAAGCAGGATCGACTTGCCTGCCCCGGTCTCGCCGGTGAGCACGCCAAGTCCCGGCTCGAACTCAAGCTCGAGCCGGTCGATTAACACGACGTCGTTGATGACAAGCAGTCTCAGCATCGCGACCCGTTTTCGAAGGCGGGCCGGTGCAGGATCAGCTCTGCGGCGCCGCCGGCACGTGGCGCTGAATCAAATTGTAGCTGCGCTTGTACCATTCGTTGCCCGGATAATTGGCGCCGAGCACAGCGGCCGATTTGCGCGCTTCCTCGGGAATTCCGAGCGCGAGATAGCATTCGACCAGCCGCTCAAGCGCCTCGGGCGTGTGGCTAGTGGTCTGGAATTTCTCGGCCACGGTGCGGAAGCGAAGGGTGGCGGCAAGCCAATTGCCCTGCCGCTGGTAAAACCGCCCGACTTCCATTTCCTTGCCGGCGAGATGGTCGTTAATCAGGTCGAGCTTCAACCGCGCATCGGCGGCATAACGGCTACCCGGATAACGACGCATCAATTCGCCGAATGAATCCGCGGCCTGCTGGGTGATCTTCTGGTCGCGATTCACATCCTCAATCTGCTGATAGTAACTCATCGCGATCAGATAATTGGCGTAGGCCGCATCCTTATTGCCTGGATGGATCGTCAGGAACCGCCGCGACGAACTGACCGCGTCAGGGTAAGATTGCGCCATATAATAAGAGAAACTGCTCATCAGCTGCGCGCGGCGCGCCCAAACCGAATAGGGATGCTGGCGCTCGACTTCGTCGAATAATTTCGCGGCCAGCACATAATTGCCCTGATCAAGTCTCTTCTTGGCCAGACTGTAGAGCGTGTTGACATCGCGAGCGACATATTCGGTGTCGCCGACCTTGCCCTTGTTGCGCGCGCAACCGGTGGTGGGAAGGATGATTGCAGCGGCGATGAGCGGCAATGCATAGGAACGGGCGATACGGGACAGGTTCGACATAACTGACCTTCTAGCGTGGAGCCGGGCCCGGGCCAAGCGCCGAGATTGGAGCGCGGGCAAGTGGACTGGCGGGGATGAACCGTGGATGGCCGTGCTCATGCTTCCTGCGGCCGCGTGCCAGGGGCGGGATCGTCGGTCTTGAGGAAGCTGTCCGGCTTTACCCCCAGCCACACCAGGATCGGCGAGGAGATGTAGATCGACGAGTAAGTGCCGATGAAAATTCCGAGCAACACCGCCGCGGTTAGCGCAAAAATCACGTCGGGCCCAAGCAGCAACAGCAACAGCAGCGCAAGCATGATCGACAACGAGGTCACAAGCGTCCGCGACAGCGTCTCGTTAAGCGACATATTGATCAGCGGGACAATCGCCATCTTGCGATATTTGCGAAGATTCTCACGGATCCGGTCATAGATCACCACCGTGTCGTTGAGCGAATAGCCAACAATCGTCAAAATCGCCGCGACGACGTTGAGATCGACTTGCAGTCCTGTGATCGAGAAGAATCCGAGCGTCATCGCTACATCGTGAAACAGCGTCACCAGCGCCCCCACCCCGAATTGCCATTCGAACCGGATCCAGATGTAAATTGCGATCCCGAGCATCGCCAAGGCGATCGCCAGCGCGCCGTCCCATGCCAGCTCACCACTGACCTTGCCCGAAACCGACTCGCCGGCATCGACCCGGGCACCGGGGTAATCGCGCGCAATCATGGTGCGCAACTTGGTGACCGCTGCACTGGCAGCGCTATCCGCCCCTTCGGGCTTGGGCAGCCGCACCTGATAGGTCTTGGCATCGCTCAACTGCTGGATGCTGGCTTCGCCCAGTTCGAGTGCATCGACCCGCTTGCGCAGATCCTCGATATTCACTGCCTGCGCAAAGTTGGTGCGAACGACTTGCCCGCCGACAAAATCGATCCCCAAATTGAGGCCCCTGGTCGCCACCAGCACAAGCGAGGCGGCGGTGATCAGGATCGACAGCACCAACGCGATGTTGCGCCAGCGCATGAAATCGAGATTGGTGTTGTCGGGAACGAGTTTGAGCAATTTCATCGGATCGCCTTAAATATGCAGCGTGCGCGGACGCTTGGCGCGGACCCAGCTGGCGACAAGCATGCGCGTGAAGTTGACCGCAGTGAAGACCGACGTGATGATCCCGATCATCAGCACCACCGCGAAGCCGCGCACCGGCCCGGACCCGAACAGATACATGATCGTCGCGGCGATGACGTTGGTGATGTTGGCGTCGAAAATCGCCGTCGATGCTTCCTTGTAACCGGTGTCAATCGCGTCGAGGATCTTGCGACCTCGTCGCTGCTCCTCGCGGATGCGCTCGTTGATCAGCACATTGGCGTCGACCGCCGCGCCGATCGTCAGCACGAATCCGGCGATGCCCGGAAGCGTCAGCGCGGCGCCGAAGATGGCTAGACCGGCGAGGATCAGGAAGGCGTTGGCGATCAGCGCCGCGGTCGCATAGACGCCGAAGCGGCCATAAGTGACCAGCATGAACAGGATCACGATCAGGGTGGCGGCGATCGAGGCAATGATCCCCTTGTCGATCGAATCCTTGCCCAGTTCGGCGCTGACCGTGCGTTCCTCGATCACGTCGAGCTTGACCGGCAATTTGCCCGACGCGAGTGCGACCGCCAGCTGGTTGGCGCTATCGACGGTGAAATTGCCGCTGATCTGCGCCTGACCGCCTAGGATCGGCTCGTTGATATTGGGGGCCGACAGAACCTTGTCGTCGAGAATGATGGCGAACGGCTTGCCGGTATTTTCCTGGGTCACACGGCCGAAGCGCTTGGAACCTGCAGTGTTGAAGGTGATCGACACCACCGGCTGACCGTTCTGGTCGAAGCTCTGGCTGGCCTTGATCAGCTGCTCGCCCGACACCATTACCCGGCGCGAGACGGCGATATTGCCCGTCCCGTCGGCCATTCGCAGGATCTGGCTTCCGGCTGGCGCGCGGCCCTGAGCGACCTGCGCCTGGTCTGCGGTCAGGTCAACCAGCTTGAATTCGAGCCGCGCAGTCTGGCCGATCAGGGCCTTTAATGCATCGGGATCCTCGACGCCGGGCACCGCGACCAGGATGCGCCGCGCGCCCTGGTTGACGACGGTGACTTCCTTGGTCCCGTTAGGGTCGATCCGGCGGCGCACCACGTCGCGGGCGACGACCATCGAATCTTTCAGCGCCTGGCTGGCGCCCGCTGCCGACGGGGTCAGTACGACGCGGGTCGAATCGACCACCTGCACGTCCCAGTCGCGGGTTCCGGTCAGCCCGACCGGCTGGGCCAGCGCGCGCATCCGGTCGACCGCATCGTCGAGCTGGGTCGGGTCGCGCACCAGGAACGACAAGCGGCCGCCCTGCGTCGAGACATCGCTGATCCCGATCCGCGGGGCACGGCGGAGGTCGGTGATGACCTCTTCTTCCTTGGCCGCGAGCCGCTGCTTGGTGGCGTCGGCAATATCGGCTTCGAGCAACAACTGGCTGCCGCCGGCAAGGTCGAGCCCGAGGTTGATCTGGGTGCGCGGCACATAGCTCGGCCAGGTCGCGACCTCGGCTTTGGGAAAGAAGCTCGGGATCGAGAAAATGATCCCGAACGCGATCACTGCCCAGATCGACCAGATCCTCCAGCGGCTATATTCGAGCATCAGTCGTTGGCCGGCTTGGTCTTGGGTTTGACGACCGTGCTGATGGTCGACTTGATCACGCGGATGCGGACGTTGGTGGCGATCTCGACCTCGGCTTCGTCGTCGGTGACCTTTGTCACGCGGCCACGAATCCCGCCGCCGGTGATGATGTCATCGCCCTTCTTGACCGCCATGATTTCCGCCTGATGCGCCTTCACTTTCATCGACTGCGGTCGGATCATCAGAAAGTAGAAGATTGCCAAGATCGCGATCCATGGGACGAGGCCGACAAAGAAAGCGGCAGATCCTGCAGGGGCAGCGCCGGCGGCGGCAAGCGCCAGTTGAAGCGAAGCGATGGACATGATGCTGAAAATGATCCTTTCGAAGGCGCTTCCCCCGGCCATGCGGGCCGAAGCCGAACTTGGCCGAAGATGGTCGGGGCGACAGGATTCGAACCTGCGACCCCCACACCCCCAGTGTGATGCGCTACCAGGCTGCGCTACGCCCCGACCAAGGCCGCTTTGGCGATCGATGAGACATCGGTCTAAGCGGTGACGGCGCATCTAGTGGCGCGCGTGTAGCATGGCAAGGGGAAGGCGATTGGCATTGGGGCGCAGAGGGGGGCGGCGCAGACGGCGGTTCAAGTGGCGCGGCTGGCGCGGGATCGCGCTGGCGTTGGCGGCGATCCCCGGCCTTTACCTGCTTGCAGCAGTCATCGGCGGCCTGGCGCCGGTCAATCGCGCCTGGGTCGAGCCGGACCAGGGCATCACCATCTATATCGCCGATAATGGGGTCCATGCCGACCTCGTTTTGCCAGTCCGCGCAGCGGGGCTCGACTGGGCGCCGCTCGTGCCGCGGTCCGATTTTGCCAACCCGCCGGTCGGCGCGCGGTTTGTCGCCTTCGGGGCGGGCGAGCGGCGGGTCTATCTCGACACCCCGACCTGGGCCGACCTCACCCCGCGCACCGCCTGGGCCGGGATCGCGGGGGGCGACCAGGTGATGCACGTCGAATATGTCGCCGACCCGACGTATTCGGCGCGGGAATTGCGCATCACACCCGTACAATATCGCCGCCTTTGGGCCGCGGTTCGGGCCTCGTTCGCGCTCGACTCGCGTGGCCAACCGACGCGCATCGACCACACCGGCTACGGCCCCGCCGACGCATTCTACGACGGCAATGGCCGGGCCAGCGCGATCAACACCTGCAACCAATGGCTCGCCACCCGCCTCCGCCTCGCCGGGGTAAAAGCGCCGCTGTGGAGCCCGTTCGTCGAGGGGCTGGTGTGGCGCTATCGAGAGGCGACGGTCGCGACGAATTAGCTTGTGTAATATCGCGGTCGCGTCACCTTCCGTCCGGGGCAAATGGGGGACATGAGCATGGCGACGGTATCGGCAACCGCGGGACTAGCCGACGTGCCCGCCACCCGCGCCCACCCGCCGGGCCTGTGGACCCTCGCCGCGACCGAAGTGTGGGATCGCGTCAGCTTCTACGGCATGCAGGCGCTGCTGATCCTCTACATGACCCAATATCTGCTGCTTCCTGGCCAGGCCGGCCAGGTCATCGGGCTTGGTTCGCTCGAGGCCGCGATCACGGCAATGCGCGGACCGCTCAGCATCGAGGGCCGCGCGACGCAGATTTTCGCGCTCTACATCACCGTGATGGCGATGCTCCCGTTGATCGGCGGATGGCTCGGCGACCGGTTCATCTCGCGCCGGGCGGGGGTCATCTCCGGCGCCGCGCTGATGACCGTCGGCCACGTTGCGTTGGGCTTCACCTCGACCTTTCTAATCGGGCTGCTGCTGGTGCTCGCCGGGGCCGGCCTGCTGCGCGGCAACATCGGCCCCCAAATTCGCGCGCTTTATGAGGCGGAGGATTCGCGCACCGCCGAGGCGTTTCAGATCTATTATCTTACCGTGTCCGGCGGCGGCTTCCTTTCTCCTTTGATCATCGGCGTCGTCAACGAGCGCTACGGTTTCCATCCGGCGTTCGCGATCGCGGCGGTCGGCATGTTGATCGGCCTCATCTGGTACATCGCCCGACTAAAGACGCTGCCGCCCGATCCGCCCCGCGCCCGGCGCGGCGACGCGGGGCCCGCGCTATCGAAAGCAGAGAAACGCAACCTCGTTGTGCTCGTCTGTTTCCTGGTCGTGCCCCTCACCTTCTGGACGGCGCAGGTGCAGATCTGGAATATCTACAACATCTGGGTCAGCGCCAACGTCGACCGCATGGTCGGCGGCTTCAGCGTCCCCGTGCCTTGGCTGCAATCGTTCGACAGTTTGGCCCCGATGGTGATGGCGGTTGCCGCGATTTTCTACTGGCGCCAGGGCAAGCCGAGCAGCGAGACCACCGGGCGGATGGCGATCGGCTGCATGCTTTTCGGCGCGGGGATGCTTATCCTTGCTGCCGCCCCTTCGATCGCCGGCCGCGAGACCAGCCTGCCGATCCTGCTGCCGGTCGCCTTCCACATTGTCTCGAATGCGGGCTGGGTACTGTTCGCGCCGACCTGCGCCGCCTTCTTCGCCACCTACGCGCCCGAGCGGTGGCGGGGTACCATGCTCGGCCTTAACCTGCTGACCACCAGCGTTGCCGGTTTCCTGAGCGGACCGCTGAGCGGCATTTACGAAGCGCGCGGCCCGACATTCTTCTGGATTGTCATCGCGCTGGTTCCGATTGCCGGCGGTGCCACTTTGATCGTGGCGTCACCGTTGCTGCGGCGCCTGCTGACCCCGCTCGGACCAGTTCAGAGCACGTAGCGCGACAGGTCGGTATCGCGCGCGATCCCGGCCAGCTGCCCTTCGACAAACGCGGCGTCGATCAGCAATGTCTCGCCGCCGCGATCCTCGGCGGTGAAGCTGACTTCCTCGAGCAATTTTTCCATCACTGTCGACAATCGCCGGGCGCCGATATTCTCGAGGCTCTCGTTCACTTCGGCGGCGATCCGCGCGAGCGCGGCAATGCCGTCGTCGGCGAACTCGATCGTCACATCCTCGGTCTTGAGCAAAGCGCGATATTGTTCGGTCAGGCTGGCGCGGGTCGAGGACAGGATGCGGACGAAATCCTCCTCGGTCAGCGCGGCCAGTTCGACGCGGATCGGCAAGCGCCCCTGAAGCTCGGGCAGCAGATCGGCGGGCTTGGCGACATGGAATGCGCCACTGGCGATGAACAAGATATGGTCGGTTTTGATCGGCCCATATTTGGTCGCCACGGTCGTGCCTTCGATCAACGGCAGCAAGTCGCGCTGCACGCCTTCGCGGCTGACCGAACCGCCACGCACGTCCGAAACCGCAATCTTGTCGATCTCGTCGAGGAACACGATGCCATTGGCCTCGGCATCGGCCAGCGCCACCCGCGTCACGTCATCGCCATCGACGCGCTTGTCGGCCTCCTCCTCGGCCAGTTTGGCGAAGGCGTCGGGCACTTTGAGCTTGCGCCGTGTCTTGGGCGCGCCGCCGCCGATCTTGGACATCATCTCGCTGAGGTTGATCATGCCGATGCCATTGCCCGGCATGTCGAACGGCATTTGCGGCGCCTCGCTGACCTCGATCTCGATCTCGGCGTCGTTCAACGATCCGTCGGCATAGCGCTGCTTGAAGCTGTCGCGGGTGGCGACGCTCGACCCCTTGCCGGTCAGCGCGTCGAGCAAGCGTTCCATCGCCGCCTCGTCGCTCGCCGCCTTGACCTTGTCCTTGCGCCGCTCGCGCTCCAGCCGGACCGCTTCCTCGACCAGGTCGCGGGCGATCTGCTCGACGTCGCGGCCGACATAGCCCACTTCGGTGAACTTGGTCGCCTCGACCTTGACGAACGGCGCGTCTGCCAGCTTCGCCAAGCGCCGCGAAATCTCGGTCTTGCCGCATCCGGTCGGCCCGATCATCAATATGTTCTTGGGCGTCACTTCCTCGCGCAATTCCGGAGACAAGCGTTGCCGCCGCCAGCGATTGCGCATCGCCACCGCGACCGCTTTCTTGGCCTCGATCTGGCCGACAATATGCTCGTCGAGCGCGGCAACGATCGCCTTGGGGGTCAGAGCGTCGTTCACGCGCCGACCTCTTCAACCGTCAGCCGGTCGTTGGTGAACACACACACTTCGGCGGCGATCGCCATCGCGCGGCGGGCGAGTTTTTCGGGGTCGGGCTCGTAATCAGCCAGCGCCTTTGCGGCGGCCAGCGCATAATTGCCGCCCGATCCAATCGCGGCGATGGCGTTTCCGTCGTTACCCTCGGGCTCGAGCACATCGCCATTGCCGGTCAGGATCAGCATCACTTCGGCATCGGCTACGATCATCATCGCTTCCAGATTGCGAAGATATTTGTCGGTCCGCCAGTCCTTGGCCAGCTCGACCGCGGCGCGCAGCAACTGCCCCCGCGATGCCTCAAGCTTCTTCTCCAGCCGCTCGAACAACGTAAAAGCATCGGCGGTCGCACCGGCGAACCCGCCGATCACGCTTCCGTCTTTTCCCAGCCGCCGCACCTTCTTGGCATTGGGCTTGATCACCGTATTGCCCAAGCTGACCTGGCCATCACCGGCGATTACCGTGCGCCCGCCCACCTTGACCCCGAGGATCGTCGTACCGTGCCAGCTTTCCATCTTCGCTCCCGCTTCGTTCATGCCTTCGATGTGGGAAGCGGGGTCAGGCGGCGCAAGAAGGCGGTTGCATCGGCCAGCGCCGGAGTGCTCCCACGAAACGCCGGGGACAGCGACTTGATCGTGTCGGTGTGGCTCTTGCCGGCGTAGAGCTTGAGATCGACCTTGGCGCCGAGGGCGGCCAATTTCGTCGCCAGCGCCTGGCTGTTGCGGGGCTGGACGATTGTGTCGGCGGTGCCGTGCATGAGCAGCATCGGTGGAGCGCCCGCGCGGGCAAAGCTGATCGGCTGGGTTTCCGCCGGGCGCGGCCACCGGCCAAGCGCATCGCGACCGCGTTGCTCGGTGAAGGGGAAGAAATCGTACGGGCCGGACAGCAAAGCCGCGCCGCGCACGATCGCCGGATCGACCCCGATGCTGGTCAAGAAGCGCGTATCGAGCGCGAGCATCGCGGCGATGTAGGACCCCGCCGAATGACCAGTCAATGCGATCCGCGCCGGATCGCCGCCGGTTCGGGCGATATTGTCGCGGACCCATTTCACCGCCAGCGCGCCATCCTCGACAAAGGCGGGGAAGCGCACCCGCGGCACCAGCCGGTAATCGGCGACCACCGCGACGAAGCCCTGTGCTGCAAAGGCCCGACCGGCGAAGGCATAGTCGCCGCGATCCCCGTCGACCCAGCCGCCGCCGTAGAAGAAGATCACCACCGGGAGGCTGGCCCCCGAAGCGATCGTGTCGGGGACAAAGACGTCGAGCCTTTGGCGGGGGTCCGACCCATAAGCCGCGCCCCGAACCGCGGTCCGCACCCCGCCATCGCCGGTGAGCCGGCTGACCCCGTTGAGCAGGCCGGCGGGCGAGCAGCCGACCAGCGCCAGCCCCGCCCCGCCAAGCAACATGGTTCGACGGGCGAAGCGGCGGGCGAGCTTGGTCATTGCGGCTCAATGCGCGGGCCGCGCCAACGGGCCCAACCTACCCCACCAGTCGCCCCAGCCAGCCCCGCCGGGCGCGACGGACCGCGTCCGCGTCTCGCGCTTCGCAGCGTTCGACGATGCCGATCGCGTCGCGGGTCCGGCCGTTGGCTTCGTCGAGCTTGCCGGTCTGGGCGTCGGCGAAGGCGATCCAGTCGCCGACCGTCACCCCGTCGGGCAGCGGCGCGGCGATCACTCCGGCCCGCCACTCATTGGGCAACAGCGCGGCGCAGCCGGCACCGCTGATCGTCACGATAGGAGGGCCGCCGGCACAGGCCGCCAAGGCCGGCATCGCGCACAGCAGAATTAACCGGAACGTCGGCACCTTGGGCATTGCGAATCTCCTGTTCGTTGGTTCGGCTGAGGTCGGACGATTGCGCCTCGCGGCGGGCTGCGGCGCCGACCGTGGCGACGGCATCCTCGCCAGTGCGGCTGGCGGCCCTGGCATTCTCCTCACCCAATCGGGCGCGGGCTGCTTCGCCGTTGATCTTGCGACACATGGCGGGTCCGATGAGCGCGATCAGCAGTCCCAACGTGGCAATCATGATCCACGGCGCGAACCGCCGCGCGAACTCAATGATGAGCGTCATCGTCATGTTCCTCCCCGCCCGCGGCCTCGAAGCTGGCGCCGAACGCGCTGCCCTTGACGCTGCGGCGGTTGATCGCGAGCCCGAGGCTCAGCAGCACTGCGCCGATGATCGCCAGCAGCCCATAATTGCTGGTCGCGAGCGCGTGGATCACCTCCATCCGGACCTTGGGATCGGCGCGGGCGAACATCACCAGCAGCTTGACCAGCCAGATCGAGAAGCCGGTCAGCACTGCCGCCCCGGCAATCGAGGCGGTCAGCGCGACCAGCGCCCGCCAGTCGCGCGGTGGCCAGCTAGGACGCGGCATCAGAGTGTTCCAATCCGGTTCGCAAGCCAGCCATAGAGGAACGCCTCATTGGCTGGCCGTCGCTCGGCCAGGCGAAGGTAGCGCTCGCCCTGCAGGGCCTCGAGTGCGCGCATCAACACAGTCTCGCCGCTCGATGCGCCGCGTACATTGAAAAATGCATCGAGTGCGGCGAGCGTGGTCGCGCCGACGCGGCCGTCTGGAACCAGATCGGGATAATCACTTCCGCTGCGATTGAGCGCGGTCAGTGCCCGCTGAAGAAAGGTGGCGGCGACCGCCGGGCCCATATTGGCACCGGTGTCGAACAATTCCGCCGCCAGACGCGCCGAGCGCAGCGCGACCTGATCGAAGCGCGGGCGGAGCCAATAGAGCCGGCGATAGATCGCCACTGCCTCGCGCCGCGGCAGGTCGCGCATCGCGCCGCCATAGGCGTGCGCCCGGGCGACCGCCTCGGTAATCCCGAAATTGGTTGCCCCGCCGCGATCGGCAGGGTGGTTGACGTAACCCCCTTCGCGATCGATCAGTGCGTCGACCAATTGCCCGATATCATAGTCATGTGCGGATTGTTCCAGCATAACGCCCTCCCGAGTCGTATGAAATAACCTTTGAGGTTACAAATAGGACAGCGGAAAATTTGAAGATGGTTTTGCACAAAGCCACGAAGCCACGAAAATTGGGGACTTTGTGGCTTTGTGCGTTTGTACGAGATTGAATTGGCGCTGCGCGCCGCTAGGCTGGTGAAATGAGAATTACCCAGATCGCATTCGCTGCTCTGCTGTTGGAATTTCCCGCGGCCGCAGCTTTGTCCCCTGCCGAAACGCGCATGGTGCGGACGGTCGACGCCGAGCAGTCGCGGCAGCTCGCCTTGCTCGAGAAACTGGTCAACCAGAATAGCGGGACACTCAATTCGGCGGGCGTCAAGGCGGTCGGCGAGATGATGCGGGCCGAACTGGAGCCGCTCGGTTTCAAGGTCGAGTGGCTCGACATGAGCTCCGCTAACCGCGCCGGCCATGTCGTCGCGCGCAAGGCCGGAAGGGGCAAGAAATTGCTCCTGATCGGCCATCTCGACACGGTGTTCGAGCTCGACAGCCCATTCCAGAAATGGTCACTCAAGGGCGATCGGGGCGAAGGTCCCGGTGCGGGTGACGACAAGGGCGGAATGGTGGTGATGCTCGCCGCGCTGCGGGCGATGCAGGCCGCCGGGACACTGAAAAATGCCGACATCACCGTCTTCCTGACCGGCGACGAGGAAGATAGCGGGCCGGTCGCGATCAGCCGCGCGGCCCTGATCGAGGAAGGCCGCAAGGCCGACGCCGCGCTCGATTTCGAGGGGCTGGTGCGGGATGGCGCCGGAAGCGAACGCCGCGACATGGGCTCGGTCGCGCGGCGCAGCAGCGACGAATGGACGCTGACGGTGAAAGCGCGCGGCGGCCATTCGAGCGGCATCTTCTCCGCCGGATCGGGCAATGGCGCGATTTACGAGACGGCGCGGATCGTTGACACCTTCCGGCGCGAATTGCGCGAGCCGAACCTGACCTTCAATGTCGGCCTGATCGGCGGCGGCGACGGCGCCACGCTCGATGCCGGCAAGGTGCGTATCGCGGCCACCGGCAAGACCAACATCATCGCCTCGACCGCCATCGCGCGGGGCGATCTGCGCGCGCTGAGCCGCGAGCAGATCGCGCGGACCAAGGCCAAGATGCAGGCGATCGTCGCCCAGTCGCTGGGCGGAGCGACCGCGAGCATCGAGTTTCATCCCGACGGCTATCCGCCGATGGCGCCGACCGCGGGAAATCGCGCCCTGTTCGGCGTGCTCCAGGCTGCCAATCGCGACCTCGGCCTGCCCGAGATGGGCGAGCTCGACCCGGTCAAGCGCGGCGCGGGCGACGTCAGCTTCGTCGCCGCCGACGTCGACGCGCTGGCCGGGCTGGGTGCCTATTCGACCGGCGATCATGCCCCGGGCGAAGCGGTCGACGTGCCCTCGATCTGGACCCAGGCCAAGCGCGCCGCGATCCTGATGAGCCGGCTGGCCGCCCAAAAGCCTTCCGCCAAACGCTGACCCTTCCGTAGCGTCAACTGTTGCCGAAGCGCGTCACTGCGCGCGCGAAGCCACGCGTTCGGGCGCGTCACCGCTTGTCATTGTTCGCCCCCGCGCCATAGTCATGGGATCAACGGGCCGCGATCAGATGGCCCGAAGGGGAGGATGTCCATGACTAACCGCACGCTGCGCCACGCGCTCGTCGCCGCCACCGCGCTGACCTTTTTCGCCGCGCCCGCCGCGGCGCAGCAGATCGAGCGCATCGTCGTGTTCGGCGACAGTTATGCCGATGACAACAATTTCTTCCAGCTGGCGGGGATCAACCCGCTCACCGGCACGTCGGGGGTCTACACCAGCGGCCGCTTCTCGGGCGGGACCAATTATATCGATACGCTGGGCCAGATCCTGGCCGTGCCGATCGACAATTTCGCGATCGGCGGCGCGCGTTCCGACAACAGCAACCAGAACAACCCCTTCAACTGGGGCTTCACCTATGAAGTCGACCAGTTCCTCAATGTCGGGGCCCAGTCGACCGTCTTTCCAACAACCAGCACCTTTGCTGAGGGCGACCTGCTCGCTGTCTCGATCGGCGGCAACGATGCACGTAATTACCAGCTGATTGGCGGCACGCTGGCCGGTGCCCCCGCCGCCGCCACGGTCGCCGCGGGCTTTGCCACCGGCAACCTCAACCGGCTGGTCGCGGCCGGCGCGCCGACCATCAGCTTCCTGGCGGGAGACACGGGCCGGCTACCGGAAATCGCCGCTAATTTGCCCGCCCAGGGCATCCGCAGCAGCTTCTCCACCACCTTCAACACGGCGATGCAGGGGGTCCTGTCGGGCTATGCCGCCAATGGCGTGATCGTCCATTATCTCGATCTCAACCGGGTGCTGGACAATATCGCCGCCGACCGGTTCGCTTATGGCCTCACCAACGGCCTCGTCTGCCCGGCGCTTCCCAACCCGACCTGCGTGGTCAATTCGACCGGCTATCTGTTCTATGCCGATCAATTGCACCTTACCTCCGACGGTTTTGCCATCGTCGCGCGCTATGTAGCCGCGCAGCTCGATGCGCCGCTGACGCTGCAGGCGCCGAGCGAAGCGGGGATGAATGTCGGCCAGCAGTTCGGCCGCACCCTGACCGCGCGCCTCGACCTCGGCAGCCCGCGCGACGGCGACATGCCCGAGGGCCTCAGCGCCTATATCGTCGGCGATGCCTATTCGCGCACCATCGACGGCAGCCGCGGCAACCAGCCGTTCGACAGCGACACGGTCGGCGTCACGGTCGGCGCGGAATATGGCTTTGGCAGCGGCGTGGTCGGCATGGCCGCCAATTACAGCAAGCCGAAGAGCAATTTCG
The DNA here is from genome assembly GCA_046593565.1 of Sphingomicrobium sp. Lineage (GTDB taxonomy): Bacteria > Pseudomonadota > Alphaproteobacteria > Sphingomonadales > Sphingomonadaceae > Sphingomicrobium. The sequence goes on from JBKJNP010000083.1 coordinate 14,054, forward strand.
ACACCGGCGCCGCCGACGTGAAGTCGCGCTCGGTCCAAATCGGCGCCTACGCCGGCTTCGGCATCGGCGGCGCCTTCGTCCAGGGCTATGCCGGCTATGGCTGGGACAATCATGACATCGATCGCCGCGGCGTAGTCGAGGGCATGTCGGCCTCGCCCGATGGCAATCACTGGATCGCGGGCGCCAAGGCCGGTTATCTGATGGGCCTCGGCGCCGTCAGGATCGGGCCGATCGTCGGCCTCGATTATGCACGCGTGAAGGTCGACGGCTACACCGAAAGTGGCGACCCGGCACTAACCCTCAATGTCGGCTCGACCCGTTACAACAGCCTGCGCGGCAACGCCGGGCTCGAAGTGCGCGGCGACTTCGCCGGCGGCGGGATCCAGCTGCGCCCTTATGCGGCGCTGGTGGCGGAGAAGGAATTGTCGGGTGGCAGCCGCTCGGTCAATTTCTCGCAAGTGTCGGCCCCGATCATCGTCAACAGCTTCGATTTCGAGAATGTGTCGCGGAAAATCTATGGCCGCGGTACGGTCGGCGCCTCGGCGCGGATCTTCACCGGCATTCACCTCGACGCCGGAATCTCGATGACTGCGGGCAAGAAGCAGGGCAACGAAACTTCGGGTCACTTCGGGCTGAAAGCCGCTTTCTAACGCGCATTGCATGATCCCCGATCGTTCCGGCCCCGTCTTGACAGGCGGGCCGGAAAGGGATTCCCTCCGCCCCGGACCCGGCCAGACTGCTGAGGACATGACCGGGCGAGGGAGGGGATCATGGACGACGCAACTGCCAAGACGCCGATTCACCTGTGGATCGTCGGCGGACTCGCCACATTGTGGAACGCGTTCGGCTGCTACGATTATTTCATGACGCGCACCGGCGGCGCCGCCTACATCGAGTCGATGATGCCGGCGATCGATGGCGCGGCGATGATGGCCTATATCGACAGCTTCCCGGTCTGGGCGTCGTTCGGCTGGGGACTGGGCGTGTGGGCCGGGCTCGCCGGATCGATCCTGCTGCTGCTGCGCCATCGTCTCGCGGTACCGGTCCTGCTCGCATCACTGGTCGGGGCGGTGATCGGCATCGGCTACCAGCTCGCCAATCCGGCCACGATCGCCGGCATGGACGGCGGCTTCAACACAATCGTGCCTTATCTGATTATCGTCATCGCCGGCGCCCTGTTTCTCTATGCGCGGGCGATGCGGCAGAAGGGCGTGCTGGCCTAGCCTAGCGCCGGCGGATAAACGCTCGGACGTCCGCGGTCAGTTTCGACCGATCCTGATCGCGGACGTACATCATGTGGCCCGACTGGTAATAATGATACTCGACCCGGTCCTGCGGGATGCCGCTGCGTGACAGCGCATATTCGGCGGCGAAGAAGGGCGTGGCGAAGTCGTAATAGCCTTGGCCGACGAAGATCTTGAGCCCGGAGTTTTCGCGAAGCGCGGTGCCGAGATACGGGGTCAGATTGAGATAGGCATTCTGGTCGCGCCCGCCGTCGATCCGCCAGTCCCAATCGCGCCCCAATCCGCCGATCGAGACATATTCGCGGTCGGTGACGAAGCCCAGAGTCTCCCGCGACCAGGCGTTGATCGCCGCGGTATAGCCGGCGTCGATGCCGTAGAAGCTCGGGTCATTGTCGTAATTTTCGCCCGCGCTGTCATAATCCTTGCCGGTGTAGCGCGCGTCGAGGCGGCCGATGGAAAGGCCCCGGTCGCGCAGCAATTGCTTGTAGAAACGATCGGGCGAAACGCGCAAATCGGCCTGGTCGAGATAGGTTTCGCTAAGCCCCGTGAACCGCGCCAGCTGGCGGCGGATTTGGGCGCGCTCCTCGGCCGGTAGCTTCTGACCCTTGAGCAGTGCCGTCGCATAGGGGCCGATAGCCCAGGCGCGCGCTTCGTCGACGAATTGCTCGAGCGAAGCCGCCTGCGCCTTGCCGTGAAAATGTGCCGCGGCGGCCATCGACGGCAGCGTAGTAATGAAGCTCAATTCATTGCCAGCGCGGTCGGCCCCGGCGCCGAAGTCGAGGATGGTCGAGATCAGGATCACGCCGTTCAATGCGACATCGTTGTAGGTGGCGTTAGCGAGCTGGTTGACCACCGCCGCCGAGCGCGACGTGCCATAGCTTTCGCCGCCAAGATATTTGGGGCTGTTCCAGCGACCATTGTCGCCGATCCAGCGGCGGATCACCTCGGCCACCGCTTTGGCGTCGGCAGTGACCCCGTAAAATTCCTTGCCTTCGGTCTTGCCCAGCAGGCGGGAAAAGCCTGTTCCGGGCGGGTCGATGAACACCAGGTCGGTAACGTCGAGCAGCGAATCCGGATTGTCGAGAATGGGGTAAGGCGGGGCGCCGTCGTCGGTGCCGTTGGAGGGGATCGCGACCCGCTTGGGCCCGAACGCACCCATCTGCAGCCACACCGATCCCGAGCCTGGCCCGCCGTTGAACAGGAAGGTAATCGGGCGGTTCGCATCGCGCGGTTCGCGGACATAGGAAGTGGTGACGATCGCCGCCTTGGGCGTGCCGTCCTCGGCCTTGATGATCGTCTCGCCGATCGTCGCCGAATAGTTGACCCGCTGGCCGCCGAAGGTGCCCGACAGGCGGGTCGTGCGCTTCTGGGGGACGACAGTTTCGGGCGGTTTCGGCGCTTCAACTTTCGCAGGCGGTGCCGGTGCCGGTGCCGGTTGCGCCAGCGCCGACGACGCCATCAGCGCCAAGCCCAGTCCAATCGCCCCAATCCGCCGCATGTCCGTCTCCCGCTGCTCGCCACCATCATGACGACAGCCGCGTCCCGCGCAAGCCGCGCATCGACCAACGGGCGAAGGATCGTCAGATTGTCGACGCGATCCGATTCTGCCCACCGAACATTTGCGGCATCGCTAGCGCATCGAAGCCATAGGGATCGGGGCGGAAGGTCACGCCGCCCGGACCCGCCGCGACGGTCAAGTACGTCATGTAGATCGGCACCGGGCGCGGCAGCGGGATGATCTGCTCGGGCGTCCCGCTCGGCTCCGGCATGCGGCCGAACACCCACGATCCGAAGCGGCGATAATCCTCCAGCCGGACACAGCCGTTGCTGATCCAGCGGTCACCGGCGAATTTCTCCTTAAGCGGTGTGTCGTGCAGGTAAATGCCGAAATCGTTGGGCATTTCGAACTTCATCGCGCCCATCGAATTCCACGGGCCGGGCTGCTGGCGGACCATGATCGTCGCCGCCGTCTTTCCCGACGCGATGCCGCGCCAGTCGATCGTCTTGGGGTCGACCGGACGGCGGTTGACCGACCAGTCTGACAGCACTTCGTAGTGAAAATCGTTGAAGTAGGAGAGGCCCTGCTCCTTGACCTTTTTGGCGGTCAGGCTGCGCACCAGCTCGGGCGGGACGTGCCAATAGGGATTGGCCTTGGCGTTGCGCATCAGCACCGCCATCATCGGCGTCTTGGTTCTCGCCGAGCCGACGATGACGCGCATGCTGTCCGCCACCCGGTCGCGGTCGAACAGATAGGTTTCGGCGGCGCCCGAATCGACCACCACATAGCGGTCGAACGCGCGCACCGCGGGCAGGCGATAGGCGCGCTCCATGTTGATCGCGATGCGGCGGGCGTAGTGGACCGCCCCCTGGTTCATCGACGCGATCGTTGCCTTGCCGGCGATTCCGTCTCCCGCGCCGAGGCCGTGAACCTGCTGGTAGGCGGCCACGCGTTGCAACAACTGCTCGTCATAGCCGCCGCCCGGCGCCAGCCCGAGCCGGGTGCGCAGCAAGGCGACACGCTTGCCGCTGGAACCGCGCTTCAATGCCGCGCCGGCGGGGATCTTGGTCTGGGGAAGCGTGCCCCAGTTCGCCTGATATTGCTGCAGACCGCGCGCCAGATCGACGAACATCGGGTTGGGCGCACCCTGCCGGCCTCCGCCATCCCCGTTGAACATCCGCGCCAGCCAGTTCTGCGGCCGCTGCCGCTTGCGCGCGACGCTGCTCATCTGCGGGTCAACGTAGACGAAATCGATCCCCTGGTGCACCGCGCGCGGCACCGCCACCGGCTCGTCGCCGCGCATCTGGGCGGGCGCCGGGGTCGTCGCAATCATCGCGATGGCGCCGAGAAATATGGTCAATTTTTTCATGCGCGTCGCACCGTTCGCACGGCGCACTCCCTGAGCGTTTCCTGACCAACGCCCTGGATGTGCTTGGGTTGCTTGGCGCTGAACGCCTACCACCGCTGGG
>JBKJNP010000280.1:0-16550 GCA_046593565.1 Sphingomicrobium sp.
GTGGCCGATGTCAGCATGAGTCTCGACAATGTCCTCGCAGTGGCCGGTGCGGCGCGCGATCACCCCGGGATCATGATCGTCGGACTGATCTTCGCGGTCGCGCTGATGGGCATTGCCGCCAACGTCATCGCCAAATATATCGAGCGTTATCGCTGGATCGCCTACGTCGGCCTCGCCGTGATCCTCTATGTCGCCGGCAAGATGATGTGGGAAGGGTGGCAAGATGTCGCCCCGGCGCTTGGTTTCATGGCCTAAGCGGTGAACGAGGCGGTTGGCCTCGACGTCGACCGCCTCGGCGACACCATCTTCGCGTTGTCGAGCGGCTCGCCGCCAGCGGGCGTAGCGGTAATCCGCAGCAGCGGGCCGCATGCCTTCGCTGCCGCCGAAGCCCTCGCCGGGCCACTCCCGCCGCCGCGCCGCGCCGCACTACGATCGCTGCATGATCCTGCGACTGGGGCGTTACTCGACCAATTGCTGTTGCTCCGATTCAACGCACCAACTTCGGCTACCGGAGAGAATATCGTCGAATATCAATGCCATGGTGGCCGCGCCGTGGTGCGGTCGATCCTCGACGCGCTGGCTGCCTTGCCCGGGATGCGCGTCGCCGAACCCGGCGAATTCACCCGCCGCGCGTTTCGCAATGGCCGGATCGACCTGACCGAGGCCGAAGGGCTCGCCGATCTGCTTGAGGCTGAGACTGAGAGCCAGCGCCGCGCCGCCTTGCTCAGCGCCGATGGTGGGCTTCGCCGTGTTGTTGAAGGCTGGCGCGAGCGGATCGTCAGCCTGTCTGCCCGCGCCGAGGCGGCGATTGACTATGTCGATGACGAGGATGAAACGGCTGCCGATGCAAGTGCGCTAACGGCCGAATCGCGGACACTGGCCAACGAATTGGCCGTGTGGCTTGATCGTCCGCGCGCTGAACTTCTCATTGACGGCATCAGGGTCGTCGCGGCGGGTCCTCCGAACGTGGGTAAGTCAAGCCTTATCAATGCGTTAAGCCAGAGCGAGCGAGCGATCGTGACTGACATCGCTGGCACTACGCGTGACGTCATCGAGATACCCCTCGCGATCAATGGCATAGCCTTTGTGCTGGTCGATACGGCCGGGCTGCGTGATGGCATCGACGCGGCCGAGCGGATCGGCGTAGAGCGGGCCGGGTGCGAAATGGATCGGGCCGACATCTTGCTGTGGCTGGGCGAGCCCGCAACGGCACCTGATCACCGGCAGATATTATTCGTCCATCCTCGCGCCGACGCGCCGGGGCGCAACCATCCGCCCGACGGCGTGATCTCGGTCTCGGTGGTAACCGGAGAGGGCATCCATCGGCTGATGGAAGAATTGCTCATATTGGCGCGGGCGGCGCTGCCGGTGGAAGGCAAAGTCACGCTCAACCGCCGCCAAGCCTCTGAAATCGCTGTTGCTTTGGCGGCGCTGGGTGATGTCGACATGCGCGATATCGTGATCATCGCCGACTCACTCCGGCGAGCGCGAGAGGCGATAGACCGGATCACGGGCCGCAGCGGGATTGACGACATGCTCGATGCTTTATTCGGGCGATTTTGCCTCGGAAAATGACGTTTCACGTGAAACATATGCAGTATTTTGCTGCTTGGAGTATGGTGCGCAATGTTTGACGTTCTGGTGATCGGTGGCGGACATGCGGGAGTAGAGGCGGCAGCGGCGGCCGCCCGCCGAGGCGCGCACGTCGGACTGCTCAGTTTCCGGGCCGATGACATTGGCCAGATGAGCTGCAATCCGTCAATCGGTGGGGTAGGCAAAGGCCATCTGGTGCGCGAGCTCGACGTCTTCGATGGTGTGATGGGGCGCGCGGCGGATCGTGCCGCTATTCATCGCCGGATGCTCAACCGCAGCAAGGGCAGCGCCGTCCAGGGTCCGCGCGTTCAGGCCGATCGAATGCTGTATCGCCAGGCGGTGCAACGCGCCGTGGCGGCGAGCGGCGTGGAAATTTTACTCGGCGAAGCCAGTGAGCTTGTTGCCCCCGGTGGAAGCGTCTCGGGAGTCCTTCTTTCCGACGGGACTCGAATCAAGTGCAGGGCGGTGGTGATCGCGACCGGCACTTTTCTCGACGCCCAATTATTTTGCGGCATGGAGCGACTTGCCGGCGGCCGCATGGGTGAGCGTGCTGCGATCCCGCTGGCGCGGCAACTGCGCGAGCTCGGATTGGCACAGGGCCGGCTCAAGACCGGCACGCCGCCGCGCCTTGACGGGCGGACGATCGACTGGTCGCGGCTCGTTCCCCAGCCGAGCGATCGGGATAGTTGGTCAATGTCAGCGATTCCGCCCGAGAATCACCCGCCCGAACTGGCTTGCGCGATCGCGCGTACCAATCACGTATCGCACGCTATCATCGCCGCCAACCTCGATCGTTCGCCGTTGTTTGCTGGCGCTATCGAGGGGCGGGGCCCGCGCTATTGCCCGTCAATCGAAGACAAGATCAAGCGTTTTGGGGAGCGCGACGGCCACCAGATTTTCCTCGAACCAGAGGGGCTTAAGACCGAGTTGGTCTACCCCAACGGAATCAGCACCTCGCTCCCCGCCGACGTCCAGCAGGCATTCGTCAACAGCATCGTTGGGCTTGAGCGTTGCCGCATCCTCCGCCCCGGCTATGCGGTTGAATATGAATATGCCGATGCTCGCAAGCTTCGTGCCACGCTTGAACATGGAGAGGTCAGCGGACTGTTCCTCGCTGGCCAGATCAATGGCACGACGGGCTACGAAGAGGCCGCGGCGCAGGGCTTAGCGGCGGGGCTTAATGCGGCAGCGGTCGCGCTTCAGGTCGCACCGCAGTGGTTTGATCGCCGCACCTCGTACATCGGGGTAATGATCGACGACCTCACTCTCCAGGGCGTGACCGAGCCTTACCGGATGATGACGGCGCGCGCCGAGCATCGACTCGCGCTCAGAGCAGACAATGCAACGACGCGCCTCGGCGGCGCTGCGCTAGGTAGCGGTGCGCTGTCGCCCAAGCGCAGCTCGCATATTGTCGGCCATTTTGCCGCTCGCGATGCGGTCACTTGGGCGGAGACCGAGGAGGCCAAAGCCGACTCGCTCTACGCGCCATACCTTGCCCGGCAGGATCGCGAATGGGCGGCTGTGCGTCGCGATTCGGAAGTCACCATTCCTGCTTGTCTCGATTTCCACACGGTGCCAGGCCTGTCGAACGAGGCCGTCGAGCGGCTCGAGGCAGCACGGCCCGAGACGATCGACCAGGCCTCGCGCGTTCACGGTATCACCCCCGCCGCGCTTGCCGCGCTGCACGTTGCTGCAAGTAGACGAGCGGCATGACAGCGTTAGCTGGTGCTTTGCCCGGACTGGATGTTCCACGTGAAACAATACAACGGTTAGAGCAATTCGCCGCGCTTCTGATCGAAGAGAATCAGAGGCAAAATCTTGTCTCCAAATCTACTCTGCCCGACTTATGGCAGCGGCACATCGCCGACGCGGCACAGCTGCTTTCTTTTGTGGCGCCTGAAGGATTCTGGCTTGATATTGGATCGGGGGCGGGTCTCCCCGGGGTGGTGATTGCGATCCTTACCGGCGGCCCCATGCTCCTCGTCGAGCCACGTCGGCTGCGCGCTGATTTTCTGCAGCGCGCGATCGACGCCCTTGGTCTTGGCCCGGGCGTGACTGTCGTCCAATCGAAGATCGAAACGGTATGCCATAAGCCGGTCGATGTCATAACCGCGCGCGCGGTTGCATCGATTGACCGCCTGTTCGCCATCGCCGATCATCTGTCACACAAAGGGACAATCTGGGTGCTGCCAAAAGGACGAAGTGCGAAAAGGGAACTGGATGAAGCGCGCCGGACGTGGCAGGGTGATTTTCGGCTCGAACCAAGCCGCACCGATCCCGACGCGCAAATATTAGTCGCGAGGCGCGTTGGGCGGCGATCCGGGGCCAGGGGAGTGGCATGATTCGCATTGTCGTTGCCAATCAAAAGGGTGGCGTGGGCAAGACCACCACCGCGATCAATCTCGCCACCGCGCTGGCCGCGATCGGCTGGAAGGTGCTGTTGGTCGATCTCGATCCGCAGGGCAATGCGTCAACCGGGCTTGGGGTCGGGCATGAGGCGCGGACGACCTCCAGCTACGAAGTGCTGATCGGGCGATCGAATGTGGTTGACGCTGCCGTCGCGACACGAGTGCCGCGGCTCGACCTGATCCCGGCGACGGTCGATTTGTCCGGGGCTGAAATCGAGCTGGTTGATATGGAGCAACGCACGCACCGGCTGACCATAGCGCTCGACGCGGTGCCGGTGGGGCGCTGGGACGTGATCTTGATCGATTGCCCGCCGTCGCTCGGGTTGCTGACGCTCAATGCGATGGTCGCGGCGCAGCAATTGCTGGTCCCGCTGCAGTGCGAGTTCTTCGCGCTCGAAGGTCTGTCGCAACTGCTCCAGACGGTGGAGCGGGTGCGCCAGTCGTTCAATCCTCCGTTAGCCATCCTCGGTGTCGTGCTGACGATGTTTGATCGGCGCAACAATCTGTCGCAGCAAGTGGCGGAGGATGTCCGCGCCTGCCTTGGCGTCGCGGTGTTCGAGACCGTCATTCCGCGCAACGTGCGATTGTCCGAAGCGCCGAGCCACGGGCTACCGGCGTTGATTTACGATCTGAAATGCCCCGGGTCCGAGGCCTATATCCGGCTCGCCCGCGAAGTGATGGCGCGGCTTTCCCGCCTCCAAGCGGAGGCCGAAGCCGCGTGAGTGATTCGAGGAAACATGGCCTTGGCCGCGGCCTCAATGCCTTGCTTGGCGAGGCGCCGCGTCCAGCCAGCGCGAGCACGGAAAGTCGTGCCGACGCTATTATGTCGATCGCAGTCGGGCGGATCCGCCCCAATCCGTTGCAACCCCGCAAGCTCTTCGACGACGCGAGCCTTGACGAGCTCGCCGAGTCGATTGCCCAACATGGCTTGATCCAGCCGATCTTGGTGCGACGCGCCAATGATGGCTTCGAAATCATTGCCGGCGAACGACGGTGGCGCGCGGCGCAACGGGCGCACGTCCACGCAATCCCCGCCTTGGTTCGCGATGACAGCGATGCCACGATTGCCGAGATTGCGCTGATCGAGAATATCCAACGGCAGGATCTCAATGCGATTGAGGAGGCCGAGGGCTATAAGGCGCTGATCGCCAATCACGGCCACGGCCAAGACACCGTCGGAAAATTGGTCGGAAAATCGCGAAGCCACATCGCCAACCTATTGCGATTGTTGGATTTACCGCTTGCCGTTCGTGAAATGCTAATGCGAGGCGATCTCACCATGGGTCATGCGCGAGCCATCGCCAGTTCGGATGAACCAGAACGATTGGCCACGCAGATCGTCACCGGCGGGCTCAGCGTCCGCCAGGCTGAACAGCTTGCAAAGAAGATTCGGCCGGGCGCGGGCCGCGACATCGGCCGCGGGGTCGAGCATCAGGTTCGGCAGGTTGACGCAGATCTCGCCGCGCTCGAGCGCCAGTTGGGCGACATGCTGGGGCTCAAGGTCAAGGTCAGCCATGCCGGTGCGGGAGGGACGGTCAGTCTGGCTTACTCAAGCCTCGACCAGCTGGATATGATCTGCCAGCGGCTCTCGGGAGAGCCGATTTAGCGGTGCCGGGGGCAGTTCGTGCAATCGGCTCGCTAATCCAGCGGACCTAACGTCGGTGCCCGGCAGCGCGGGAAATTGCGACCAGCTCTTCGCCAAGCGCCGCAACCGGCGGTTCGTCTGACAAGATCGCCGCGCGCTCAAGCGCGGCGCTGCGCTCCATCGCCTGCGCGATCCGGTCGGCATTCCAGCTCGACAGCAAGCGCTGCATCAATGGCTTTTCCTTCCAGAACAATGCTTTGCCCATTGACGTCAAGACACCATCGACGCGCTCTCCGCGCTCCACCCGGGCGCGCAGCGGGGCCAGTTGGAGCAACCGCCGCTGGAGCGCCCGGACCACCGGGATCGCCTCATTCGGCGCAACGGCCGCCCGTTCAATTTCCTCGAGCAACCCCCGCCCGTCGCCGACCAGCGCCAAATCGCCGAGCCGCATCAGATTCCCTTCCGATGAATCGGCACCGAGCCGATCGACGACGTCGTGCGTGAGATCGCGCAACCGATCGGGCGAGGCATCAAGGTAGAGAGCGAACTTGGCGACTTCCTGCGCGACGATTGCCTGATTGTTACCGCAGTCGGCCGCCATTCGCGCGGCGACATCGCTCTCGATCCGAAGTCCTTCGGCGCGCCCGGCGGCGATTGCCATTTGCTCGGCGTCGCGCCCCTCCGGGACATAGGAGACAATTGCCGCGGCGCGCGCATGGGATTCCGCCAGTTTGACCAGTCCAGACGTCTTGCGCAGCGCCCCGGCGATCACGATCACCGGGCTTTCGACCGAACCCGCGTTGAGCACGCTTGACACGCCGTCGATGATTTCGTCTCCCGCCGGCTCGATCCAGATCGCGCGCGGCCCGCCGAACAGCGCCATCGCGCTCGCTTCGTCGGCCAGCACCGCCGGATCGGTCTTTACCGTCGCCGCCAGCACCGCGAATTTCTCCGCGCCAAGGTTCCGCAACAATCGCGTGGCCAAATACCGCGATCCGGCATCGTCGGGACCATAAAACAAATAGAAGCGCGTTGCCGGGTCGGGCCGGTCGATCGCCGAACCGTTACGTTTCACGGTCTCGCCGGCGTTCGTGCGATAAACAGCGCCAGCCGCCCGACCATCTGGTCGGCGACCATTTCGGACAGGCGTTCGAGCGCGGTCTGCTCGGCGGCAATGGTGGCATATTGTGATGACACCACGTCGATCCCGGCGTCGGATCCGGCGGTCGCGTCGAGCACCACCGATCCGGTCGCCAGCTCGACCAGCCGATAGCGCGCTCGCAATGTCCGCCGCTCGCGCGTGGTGGCGCGGTCGCCGCGGATTCCGAAGCCGGTGATATTGTCGTCGAGCTCGACTTCGAGCCGATAGATCGCGGTCGCGCCGGCATCGCCGCCGAGCTTGGCGATCAACGCATTGCGCACCATCCAGCCGCCCTTGCCGGGGATATTCTGCACCTGGATCGAGCGCAGCGAGGTGGCGACCGTCCCGCTCGCCCCGCCGGCGTACATCGGTTGGAGCCCGCAGGCGGTGAGCGTGGCGAGACCAAAGGCGAGGAACAGGGTGCGGATCATGCGACGATATTGACCAGCCGGTAGCGCGCGCGCAGCGTCCGCCGCTCGCGGGTGGTAGCGCGGTCGCCGCGGATGCCGAAGCCGGTGATATTGTCGTCCAGCTCGACTTCGAGCCGGTAGGTCGCGCTGCCGCCGGCGTCGCCGCCAAGCTTAGCAACCAGCGCATTGCGCACCATCCAGCCGCCCTTGCCGGGGATATCCTGCACGTGGATGGAGCGCAGCGAGGCCGCCACGACGCCGGTCTCCCCGCCGGCATACATCGGCCTAAGCCCGCAGGCGGTTAGTGAAGCGATTGCGAAAGCGAGGGTCAGGGCGCGGATCATGCGACGATATTGACCAGCCGGTCGGGAACTACAATCACCTTGCGCGGCGCCGCTCCCGCCAATTGCGCCTGCACTTTGGCCGATTGCAGCGCCAGCGCCTCGGCTTCCTCCTTTGGCAGGCCGCGCGCGACATTGATCGTATCACGCAATTTGCCGTTGACCTGGATCGCCAGCGTCACCGTTTCGTCGACCAGCAACGCATGGTCGTGCGCCGGCCAGGAGGCATCGGCGATCATCCCGCTTTCGCCGCGTGCCGCCCAGGCTTCTTCGGCCAAATGCGGCGCGCCCGGTGCGATCAGCAGCAACAGCGTGCGAATGGCCTCGTCGCGGGTCGCCGACGGCGTGGCTTTCTCGATCGCGTTGGTCAGTTCGTAGAGCGCGGCGACCGACTTGTTGAACTGAAGCCCGTCGATCGCCTCGCCGGCCGCGTGAATTGCGCGGTGCAGCTTGCGCAACAGCACGTCGTCGTCGCCCTGGTTCCCGCCGGGCGCTTGTCCCAGTCGCCACACCCGCTGGACGAACCGCGCCGCCCCTTCGATCCCGCCGATCGACCATTCCAGGTCGCGTTCGGGCGGCGAATCGCTGAGCATGAACCAGCGCACCGCGTCCGCTCCATAGCGATCGAGGATCGGCTCCGGATCGATGGTGTTCTTTTTTGACTTGGACATTTTCTCGATGCGTCCAGCATCGACCTTCTGGCCGCTGACGATGTGCATCCAGTCGTCGCCCTCGCGCCGCACTTCATCCGGGCTGAGCCAGCTGCCGTCACCCGCGCGATAGGTCTCGTGGGTCACCATGCCTTGGGTGAACAGGCCGGCAAATGGCTCCTTGATGGAGATCTTGCCGATCCGTTCGAGCGCACGGGTCCAGAAGCGGGCGTAGAGCAGGTGCAAAATGGCATGCTCGACCCCGCCGATATATTGCCCGACCGGAAGCCATTGTTGGGCCTCCGCGCGATCGAACGGCTGATCTTTGGGCTGGCTGGCGAAGCGGATGAAGTACCAGCTGCTGTCGACGAACGTGTCGAGCGTGTCGGTCTCGCGCCGTGCCTGGCCGCCGCACGAGGGGCAATCGACAAGCCGCCAGCCGTCGTGGCGGACGAGCGGATTGCCGGGCAACTCGAAGCTGACATCCTCGGGCAGCACCACCGGCAATTGGTCGCGCGGCACCCCGACCGGGCCGCACGAATCGCAATGGATGATCGGGATCGGCGTTCCCCAGTAACGCTGCCGCGACACGCCCCAGTCGCGCAGGCGATATTGGGTCTTGCCCTGGCCCCAGCCGGCTTGCTCAGCGCGTTTGACGATCTCGGCGCTCGCCGCGTCGCTCGCCAGGCCGTCGAGGAAATCGGAGTTGACCGCGACGCCGCGCTCGGTCTCGGCCTCGACCACCGGCTCATCGGCGGCCGAAACGTCGGCGGCGACCACGCGGCGGATCGGGAGCTTGAATTTGGTGGCGAATTCATAGTCGCGGACGTCGTGCGCGGGAACCCCGAACAGCGCGCCGGTGCCATAATCCATCAGCACGAAATTGGCGATCCACACCGGCAGTTTGCGGGTTGGGTCAAGGGGGTGGATCACCTCCAGCCCGGTGTCGAACCCGAGCTTCTCGGCAGTCTCGATTTCGGCAGCGGTGGTCCCGCCCTTCCGGCACTGGTCGACGAATGCCTGCACTTTGGGGTCGGCTGCCGCCAGCCCCTCGGCGATCGGATGGCCCGCCGAAATAGCGACGAAGCTGGCCCCGAAAATCGTGTCTGGCCGGGTGGTGAATACCTCGACCTCGCAATCGGTCGATCCCGGCGCTTCGCCGACCATGCGGAAGCAGAATTGCAGCCCCTGGCTCTTGCCGATCCAGTTCTCCTGCATCAGCCGGACCTTGTCGGGCCAGTTGTCGAGCGTGCCCAGCCCGGCGAGCAGTTCCTCGGCAAAATCGGTGATCTTGAGGAACCACTGGCTCAATTTCTTGCGCTCGACCGCAGCGCCCGATCGCCAGCCCTTGCCGTCGATCACCTGCTCATTGGCCAGTACGGTCATGTCGACCGGGTCCCAATTGACCTCGCTCTCCTTGCGATAGACCAGCCCGGCGTCGAGCAGGTCGAGGAACAGCGCCTGCTCGTGTCCGTAATAATCGGGCTCGCAAGTGGCCAGTTCGCGGCTCCAGTCGAGCGCGAAGCCGATCCGCTTCAGCTGCCCGCGCATCGCCGCGATATTGGCGCGGGTCCAGGTGCCGGGATGGACTTTCTTCTCCATCGCCGCATTCTCGGCCGGCATGCCGAACGCGTCCCAGCCCATAGGATGGAGCACTTCGAAACCCTGCATGCGGCGGAACCGCGCGAGCACGTCACCCATCGTGTAATTGCGGACATGCCCCATGTGGATCCGCCCCGAAGGGTAGGGAAACATCTCGAGCACATAGGATTTGGGCTTGGGGCTATTGCTGTCGGCGACGAAACTTTGCGCCTCGTCCCAGCGCGCCTGCCAGCGCGCGTCGGCCCCAGCCGGGTCGAAGCGTGCGTTCACCGCGGGCGTATCGGATTCAGGATCATTGGCCATCGCCAGCCCCTAAGCACAAACCGCCCCCGACTGGACAGGGGCAGATTAGCCGACGCTGGTCCGGCGAAGGTCGCGGGCGCGGGTCAGGATGATGTCTTCCAGCTTCTGCACCGTCGCTGCAGCGACCGGCGCATCGACCCAGGTCCCGCTCTGGTTGACCTGGCGGCTGGCGGCGACGCGCAGTGCGTCGGCGCGCAAATCCTGGTCGAGGATCGAAATGGTCAGCTTGATCCGCTCGCCCGGATTCTGCGGGCTGGCATACCAGTCGGTGACGATCACCCCGCCATTGGGGTCGGCTTGCAGAAGCGGCGCGAACGAAACGGTGTCGATCGCCGCGCGCCAAAGGTAGCTGTTGACCCCGATGCTAGTCATCCGCGACGGCGCCAGTCGGTTGGGCACCTCGCGATTGCGTGAGCATGCCGTGGCGGACAGCGCGAGCGAGGCAAGGACGAGAGCGGTAACGGGCAAGCGGGACATGGCGCTTCCTAGGCTGGAGTGTTTCGCGATGCGTTATAGATGCTGCCCGCTTCCCCGCAAGCGTCAACCGCGCCTCCATCGGCCGCTCGAAAGTGTTCATCGCCGGGACAGCATTGTGGACTTAGCGCAACAGGCTGGGGACGAAGTGATCCGCCCCTTGGAACTATGACCGCCGAAGCGCTATATCTCTTTGGCAAGGAGTCGTTTTCAAGTGCGTCACAGGGGTAAGATGTTCGGGATGTGGGCCGGTGCCGTGGGCGCTGCGGCTCTGCTCGTCCTGCCTGCGGTGGCCACGGCCAAGCCCGACTCGAAGCGTCCGCCCTCGATTTCCCTGTCGTTCGACCGGGTCGGCAGCTTCACGCCGGCGACCGCCGACCCCAAGCTGGCCGCCGCCTTTGCCAATCGCGGTAACACGCTGACCGATTTCAAATTCACTCCCGCCGCGCCCAAGGGTCGCCCGTCGCAGGTTCGAGTCGCGATCCGTGCCCGCGCCGAAAGCGGCGCGCGTGCCGGCGATGTCGGCACTTCGGCCTCCACGGTCGGGGCGCTCACCCCGGCAAGCTATAACCTTGGCGTTTCGGTCGGCTGGCGCCGCTTTGCGCTGACTGGCGATGTCGCTCGCAACCGCTCGTCCAGCCTCGCGCTGGGTGGGCGTGAAACCGCTGTGGTCGGGGTCAATTATTCGCTCAACAAGCGCGTCACCGGCCGCGTCGCCGCGGTCGCTGAACGCAGCGACGGCACACAGGCACCCGCGCTGGGCTCCGAAAAGGCCTATGCGCTCGATGTCGGCGGTGCCGTGGCCTTGACCCGCCGCATCGCCCTGACCGGCGGCGTCCGCTACAAGGTCGATCGCGAACGCCAGTCGGCGCTCAAGGACGACCGTCGCGACAGCCAGGCGGTATACGTCGGCACTGCCTTCAAGTTTTAAGCCAAGCAGCCGAGCGTAGCGCGGCGATTGCTCTTGCAATCGCTAGCAGCGCGATGAGCCTGCGCAGGCCGGCCGACCTGCCGATCTGAGCGAAGCGATGGGCGGACAGGATCGACGTCATGGGATTTATTCCCATGACGGCCTCACACTCCCGCTCTACTGACCGGCAATGTCATCCTCAGATCATTTAGAGCTGGTTCGAGAGTCGATTCGTGCTGCCTCCACCAGGGCGAAGCGCACACCGTCCGACATCACGCTCATCGCGGTCACCAAAACCCATGATGCAGACGAAGTTGCCCCGTTGATCGCGGCGGGCCAGCACGATTTTGGCGAAAGCCGGGTGCAGGAAGCCGCCACCAAATGGCCCGCGCTACGCGCCGCACACCCCCGCATCAGGCTCCACATGATCGGCCAGTTGCAGTCCAACAAGGCGGCCGAGGCGGTTGGCTTGTTCGACACGATCCATTCGCTCGACCGTGCCTCGCTGCTCGACGCATTGGTCGAAGCCGGCACCAAGACGGGTCGCTTCCCCGACTGTTTTGTCCAGGTCAACGTCGGTGAGGAGGAGCAAAAGGGTGGGGTCGCTTTGGCTGAGCTTGGGGGTTTCCTCGAGCGCGTTCGCGCCTCGCCGCTGCCACTTGCCGGGCTGATGTGCATCCCCCCTGCCGATCTCGAACCCGCGCCTTTCTTCGCCTTTCTCAATGAGTTGGCGCGACGCCATGACGTCACTGGCCTGTCGATGGGGATGAGCGCGGACTATGAAACGGCAGTGATGCTCGGCGCCACTCACGTCCGCGTCGGAAGCGCGCTGTTTGCCTAGTCGAGGTGCCCGCTTCGGCGGCGCTTGGTCTCGATATAGTCGGCATTATGCGGATTGACCGGCAGATGATGCGCGACCCTCTCGACCACCTTTATCCCCTCCGCTTCCAGCCCCGCCACCTTGGCCGGATTGTTGGTCAGCAGCCGCACCGCGTCCGCCCCCAGTGCGCGTAGCATCGCCGCTGCGGTGGCATAATCGCGTTCGTCGTCGGCAAAGCCCAGGCGGCGGTTGGCATCGACCGTATCGAGTCCGCGATCCTGCAGCGCATAAGCGCGGATCTTGTTGGCCAGCCCGATCCCGCGTCCTTCTTGCCGCAGGTAGAGCAATATTCCGCCGCCGCTCCCGGCGATCAGCCGAAGCGCCTCCTTCAATTGCGGGCCGCAGTCGCACTTCAGGCTGCCGAACACGTCGCCGGTAAGGCATTCGCTGTGCAGCCGCACCAGTGGCGGCTCGCCCCCCCGCGCGCCGATTAGCAATGCGACATGCTCGGCGCCGGTCGCCGGCTCGCGGAATGCCACCACCTGCGCCTCGCCAACCCCTTCGACCGGCAAGCGCGCTCGCGCGGCAATTTCCGCCACCGCTGGGCGAAAGATGTCGTCTGGCATGACTTCGGAGGCGGAAATCCTGTCAGTATCGACCAGCCACAAGGCCGGAAGCAGCCCCGCCAGCCGTGCTAGCCTGAGCGCCGCCATTGCTGATTCCTCATCCCCTACCGCCTCGACGATAAGTGGCCCCGGCACGAACCGGTCCAGGTCGCGCCCCGGATCGGCGATGGCGCGCACCTGCTCGCGGTCGAGCCAGTTGCATCGCGCTATCCGCGCTGGCGCGCTTCCCGCTGCCTCGCGCTGGTTACCCAGCCCGAGTGCCGCCGCGCGCTGGCCGCTGACCAGCACCGCCGCCTTGCCCTGCGGATCGGCCAGCGCCAGCATCGCGTCGCTCGCCGTTTCGACCGACAGGATTGTAAGCTGGCCCACCCGCACCCCGCGCCCGCCACGAAGCGCGGCAATCGCGGCCTCGAGCGGGGCGACGGTCAAATTTCGAGCTCCACCACCAAAGGCACATGGTCCGACGGCCGCTCCCACGACCGGCACGGCTCATGCACCTTATGGGCCACCACCTGCGGGGCAAGGTTTGGGCTGGCCCACATATGGTCGAGCCGCCGCCCGCGATCGTTGGCGGTGTGGTCGGGCGATCGATAGCTCCACCAGGTGAAGCAGCGCTCGGGCGCGGGGATGAATTTGCGCCCCAGGTCGACCCAGCCATGCGCTGCCTGCAACCGCTCCAGCGCCGCAATCTCGATCGGCGTATGGCTGACCACATCGATCAGCGCCTTGTGGCTCCACACGTCGCAATCCAGCGGCGCGACGTTGAAATCGCCGACGATCAGCGTCGGCTCGGCCAGATCTTCCGACCATCTGGTCATGCGTTCGATGAAATCGAGCTTCTGGCCGAACTTGGGATTGAGTTCGCGGTCGGGGATATCGCCGCCGGCCGGGATATAGACATTCTCCAGCCGGATCCCGCAGTCGAGCCGCGCGCCGACGTGCCGCGCCTCGCCATTATCCTGCCAGTCATGGCGGCCCTCGTCGTGCAGCGGCAGCTTGGACAGGATCGCCACCCCGTGGTGCATCTTCTGCCCGTTGAGCTTGTGGTGGAGGTAGCCCAACTTGTGAAACAGCTCGGCCGGGAACACGCTGTCGAGCGCCTTGGTCTCCTGCAGGCACAATATGTCGGGCGCTTCCTCACGGAGAAATCGCTCGACGATCGGCAGCCGCGCGCGGACCGAATTGATGTTCCAGCTGGCAATCTTGATACGGGTCACGGCGCTTCGCTTAGCCCAACTTCACGCATTGTGGGCCAGAAAATAAAAGGCCCCCGCTCCGGGGGCATTGGAGCGAGGGCCAACCTGGCGTTCGTCACGCAAGGCGATCATCGCGACCTTGGGTAACAGGGGGAAACCCCAAGTCTTGATACGACGATCAATTGCCCGATACGTCATTGCGCCTGACCGGACGATGAACGGTCTTCCTTTGCTACTCGTTTCGTCCAATCAACGACCGCGCTTCTTGGGCTCGGCAAAGGTAAAGGCGTTCTCCGCCACCGCGACATTGTAGCGCTGGCCGTCGAGTTTGACCGTGGTGCGCTTGTTCTGCGCGTCGATCGCGGTCCACCCTTCCAGCAGCAGTCCGCCGGGCGACGCAGGGTTGCGCACGAAGCCGAGCAGGATGGTGCCGAATTCAGGCCGGCGGGCATCGCGGGCACGGACCAGCAGGACGCGCGGGTCCTTGCTTGCAACCACCCGGGCGATGCGCTGCAGATCGGGATTGCTCGCCAACAGCACCGACAGCGGCGACTTGGCGACCGGCCAGCTCGACTTCTGCCCGACCTCATAATCGACGAAGGTCAGGGTCTTGCCATTGCCGACCAGCAGCATGTTGGCGCCGCGGCCATATTCGAAGCGGATCTTGCCCGGCCGCTTGATCTGCAGCGTCCCGCGCAGCGAGCGATTCTTCGAATCGGTCTGGACGAAATTGGCGGTCATCGATTGCGACGCCGCCAGATGCGCCTCAACCCGGGCGAGATCGGGATTGTTCTGCCCCACCGCCGGAGCGGCGATCATCGTCAGCGCGGCGACCGGCGCCAAGGCGCGCGCGAAAAAGGTCGGAAAAGTCATGAAAATCTCCTGATATTAATCGCCGCAATGGCGCTCCCGCCTTGAATGCCCCCTGAACCCCAAGAGTTCCCAAAGGTTCAGGTCAGATCGCCACCCGTCAGATCGGATGACCCTCGGTGTCGATCAGTACTTCGCGGCGGCCGACATGGTCGGGTTGCCCGACCAGCCCGTCCTTCTCCATCCGCTCGATCAGCCGCGCCGCGCTATTGTAGCCGATGCGCAATTGCCGCTGGATGTAGCTGGTCGAGGCCTTCTGGCTTTCGGCCACGGTCTGGATCGCCTTGCGGTACAGCTGGGTTTCGGCATCCTCCTCGCCGACTGGCTGGCCGTCGAAGATATAGCCCCCGTCCTCGGGCTCCTCGGTCACTGCCTGGATATAATCGGGCACGCCTTGGCGGCGCCAATGTTCGGCTACCAGCCTTACCTCGTCGTCGCTGACGAACGGGCCGTGGATGCGCATGATCTGCTTGCCGCCGGGCATGTAAAGCATGTCGCCCTTGCCCAGCAGCTGCTCGGCACCCTGCTCGCCCAGGATCGTGCGGCTGTCGATCTTGCTCGTTACCTGAAAGCTGATTCGGGTCGGCAGATTGGCCTTGATCACCCCGGTAATGACGTCGACCGAGGGCCGCTGGGTGGCCATAATCAGGTGGATCCCCGCCGCGCGCGCCTTCTGCGCTAGCCGCTGGATCAGGAATTCGACCTCCTTGCCCGCGGTCATCATCAGATCGGCCAGTTCGTCGACCACCACCACGATCTGCGGCAGCACTTCGTATTCCAGCTCTTCGGTTTCGTAGATCGGCTGGCCGCTGTCGGCATTGTATCCGGTCTGCACCCGCCGCCCGAGCCGCGCGCCCTTGGCTTTCGAATCGCGCACCTTGGCGTTGAAGCTCGACAATTGGCGAACCCCGAGGTTGGCCATCATTCGATAGCGTTCCTCCATCTGCTCGACGGTCCATTTCAAGGCGCGGATCGCTTTGCCCGGTTCGGTCACCACCGGCGCCAGCAGGTGCGGAATGTCCTCGTACACCGACAATTCGAGCATCTTGGGATCGATCAGGATCATCCGGCATTCGTCCGGCCCCATCCGGTACAGCAAGGACAGGATCATGCAGTTGAGGCCGACAGACTTGCCCGATCCGGTGGTCCCCGCGACCAGCAAATGCGGCATCGGGGCGAGATCGGCGATGACCGGATCGCCGGCAATATTCTTGCCCAGGATCAGCGGCAGGCTCATCGCCTGGTCCTCGAATGCCTGGCTCCCGACCAGTTCGGACAATACCACCGATTCACGCTTCGGGTTGGGCAGTTCGATCCCGATCACGCTGCGCCCCGGAATGGTCGCCACCCGCGCCGACAGCGCCGACATGTTACGCGCGATATCGTCGGCTAGCTGGATCACCCGGCTCGCCTTGATGCCGCTGGCGGGCTCCAGCTCGTACATCGTCACCACCGGTCCCGGCCGCACCTCGACGATGTCGCCGCGGACGTGGAAATCCTCCAACACGCTTTCGAGCAAGCGTGCGTTGCGCTCCAGACCGGCGCGATCAATGACATTCTTGCCCGAGGCCGGCGGCGGGGTCAGCAGGTCGACCGACGGCAAAGCGTAATTGTCGCCCAG
>JBKJNP010000031.1:0-7521 GCA_046593565.1 Sphingomicrobium sp.
GCGGGGTCGGCCTCGATCAGCGCCGCCATTTCGTCCTGGCCGCCGCATTTGACTAGTACCGCGACCGATTCCTCGCCGTGGTGGCGCATCCACATGATGGCGAAGAATTTGTCGCTGGACGCGCTGCCGACCTTCCAGCCGGGCGATCCATGGCTGGTCTTGAAGCGAGTCTCGGGCAGCGCGAGGGCGAGGGCGCCGACGTGTTCGATGATCCACTCGGGATCGCGCTCGCGGGCCACGAATTGCGCGAGGATGCGCGGATAGAGCTGGTGCTCCGCAATTAACACGCGGGTAGCGAGGGTGTCGGGCGTGTCATCGGGCAACACCGCGACCTCGACTTGACCAAGAACCGCGCCTGAATCAACGGTTTTGCTGACCAGATGGACGGTGGCGCCAGTGACCGATTCGCCTGCCGCGAGGGCCGCTTCGTGAGTTTTCAGCCCGCGATGGCGGGGCAGGAGCGAGGGGTGGATGTTGATCATCCGTCCGGCCCAGCGGGCGACGAAATCTGGCGGGATGATGCGCATGAAACCGGCCAAGGCGACGGTATCGATCGACGCGTCATCGAGCGATTTTTGTAATTCCTGCCAGTAGCTTGTGCTACCTTTCTTCGCATCGAGCCTGAGGGTTGTGACGCCTTCCGCATCGGCCAGTATGAGGCCGGGCGCGTCGGGCTTGTCGCCGGTGACCAATGCGACTTCATAGGGGCAATCGTCGGCGCGGGCGGCGTAGATCAGGGCGGCCATATTCGAGCCGCGGCCCGAGATCAGGATCGCGACCCGTGCCCGCTCAGCCATGATGCGTGGCGGACCAGGGTTCGCGGGCGCTCCAAGTGTCGGCCGAGCCGCGGACGGTACAGCCGATTGCACCCGACTCGATCGTGCCGATTCGGAATACGGTTTCGCCGGCCGCTTCGAGCGCTTGCGTCACGCCGTTGGCTTCGTCCGCCCGGACCACCGCGACCATGCCGATGCCGCAGTTGAAGGTCCGCGCCAGCTCGCCTGGCTCGATCGCGCCGCCAGCCTGGAGGAAGGCGAACAGGCGGGACAAAGGCCAGGCGTCGGCATCGACCATAGCGTGGCAGCCATCGGGCATAACGCGCGGAATATTCTCCAATAATCCCCCGCCAGTGATGTGCGCCAAGGCCCCGATCCGGCCCGCACGGACGAGGGGCAGCAAGCTCTTCACATAGATTCGCGTCGGCTCGAGCAGGGCCGCACCGAGCAATTTTTCCTGATCGAACAGGGCCGGGCGGTCGAGCTTCCAGCCGTTGTCGGCGATGAGGCGGCGGACCAGCGAGAATCCGTTGCTGTGAACCCCAGAACTTGCCAGCCCAAGGATGATGTCACCCGGCTGCACGTCCTTGCCGGTCAGCGCCTTGGCCCGGTCGACCGCACCGACGCAAAAGCCGGCGAGATCGTAATCGCCGTCGGCATACATGCCCGGCATTTCCGCGGTTTCGCCGCCAATCAACGCGCAGCCAGCCTGTTTGCAGCCCTCGGCGATCGACGCGACGACCGCGGTCGCGACTGCCGGGTCGAGCTTGGCCGAGGCGTAATAATCGAGGAAAAACAGCGGCTCGGCGCCCTGGACGATCAAATCGTTGACGCACATCGCGACCAGGTCGATCCCGACCCCGTCGTGGCGACCGGTGTCGATGGCGAGCTTGAGCTTGGTTCCGACGCCGTCATTGGCGGCGACCAGCAGCGGATCGTCATAGCCCGCAGCCTTGAGGTCGAAGAAGCCGCCGAATCCGCCCAGTTCGGCATTGGCACCGGGTCGCGCGGTCGATCTGGCGAGGGGCGCGATGGCCTTGACCAGCGCGTTGCCCGCGGCGATCGATACGCCGGCTTGTTCGTAGGTCAGCCCCATATCAGCGGCCCCTAGCCACAAGTCGCTTGGATTTCCACGCACATATCGCCAAAAGCCCGTCCATGCCTTCGCCGCGGCGTTCCGCCTTCCTTGTTGTCACCGCCATCGCCGCGCTCGTCGTGGGCTCGATCGGCTATGCCCAACTCGAATCGGGCGAGCGCGGGATATTGCCGATCGACAGCTCGGGCACGCTCGAAATCACCGGCATTCATGTCGACGTCGGGGGCAAGGATGCCAGCGCCGCGCGTTATGCCGGCTGGCGGGTGGCGCAGCGCGAGGGATTCAAGGCGCTGTGGGCTAAGCAGCACAAGCGCCCCATCTCCGAAGCTCCAAATTTGAGCGATTCGACGCTCGACGGGCTGGTCAGCTCGATCATAGTCGAGCGCGAGCAGATCGGCCCCAATCGCTATATCGCCGATCTCGGCATCTTGTTCGACCGGGCGCGTGCGGGCGAATTGCTCGGTGTAGCCGGCGTTTCGCGCCGCTCGGCGCCGATGCTGCTGATCCCGGTTCTGATTTCGGGCGCGACCATGACCAGTGTCGAGCGGCGCAACCCGTGGCAGCGCGCCTGGGCCAGCTTCCGTACCTCGGCCAGCCCGATCGATTATGTCCGGGTCAGCGGAATGGGGGTCGATCCCCTGTTGATCAACGCCGCCCAGACCGCGCGTCCGGGCCGCGGCTGGTGGCGCAACATCGTCGATTATTATGGCGCGGCGGACATTTTGGTCGCCGAAGCGTCGCTACACCGCGAATATCCCGGCGGGCCGGCGGTCGCGCGGTTTGTCGGTCGTCACGGTGCCGACGGGCGGATCCTGGGCGGGTTCGAGCTCCAAGCCAAGGATAGCGCAGATATCCCGCGGATGATGGCGGAAGGGGTGGCGCGGATGGACGAGTTGTTCACGCTCGCGCTCGCCAGCGGAAACCTGACCCGCGATCCCAGCCTGATCATCGCCGAGCCGCCGCCGCCGGTGGAGGATGAGATCGTCGAGGACAAGGCGCTGGTTCCGGCACGGATCGTCCAGCTCCAGATTTTGACCCGCGACGAGGCCGGCCTGTCGTCGGCGTTCGGCACGATCCGCGGGCTCGCCGGGGTCGATGCCGTGTCGCCGCGCAGTACCGCGATCGGCGGCTGGTCGATCCTGCTGGTGACGTATCGCGGTGAGCCCCAGGGGCTGGCCACCGCCATGTCGGCGCGCGGCTGGTCGGTGATCGACGTCGGCGGCACGCTTCGGGTCACGCCCCGGGCAGCACCCGCTCCGGCGCCAGCGCCTGCGCCCGGCCTCCAGGTCCCGCCCGACAATAATCAGCAGCCCGCCGGCGCGGCATGAGGCCGACCGACCAGATCGCGCTCCCGCTCGACTGGCCGCAGGTCGGGGAGGATCAGCGCTTCATCCTCGGCGAGGCCAATCGCGCCGCA
Source organism: Sphingomicrobium sp. (assembly GCA_046593565.1). Taxonomy (GTDB): domain Bacteria; phylum Pseudomonadota; class Alphaproteobacteria; order Sphingomonadales; family Sphingomonadaceae; genus Sphingomicrobium. The sequence continues at coordinate 3,290 of JBKJNP010000031.1, forward strand.
TTCGATCATTTCCGACAATGGGCGCTGTGGCCGGTCAAGGCGACGATCCTGACCGGGCCGCGCCGTTCGGGCCGATCCTTGCTTGCACGGAATTTTGTCGCCCGGGTCGGTGGCCGTTTGTTCGATCAGGCCGAGCGGCACGATGAGGAAGAGTTGTTCCATGCCTGGAACCAGGCGCAGGAAACCGGCCGGGCGATGGTCATGATCACCGACGGCGCGGCGCCCTGGCCGGTATCGCTACCCGATCTTCGCACCCGGCTCGCGGTGACCCCAGTGACTCAGATCCTCGAGCCCGACGATGCCCTGTTTGCGTCGCTTGTCCAGTTGCTGTTCGCCGACCGCGGGCTGCACATCCCGGACGAGGCGCTGCGCTTCATTTGCCAGCGGGTGCACCGCGATTATGTCACCGCCGAACGGGTGGTCGAGGCGATCGACCGTCACGCTTTTGCCGAGCGGGCGCGGTTGACCCTGCCGACCATCCGCCGGGCGCTCGGCCTGGCCGGAATCATCGACCAGCGCGGCGCCGCATGACCACACCGAGCGCCCCTGCCGACCGTTATTTCAACCGTGAACTGTCGTGGCTGGCGTTCAACCGGCGGGTGCTGGAGGAGGCCACCAATCCGGCGCACCCCCTGCTCGAACGATTGCGGTTCCTGTCCATCTCCGGCTCCAACATCGACGAATTCTTCATGACCCGGGTGGCGGGCTTGAAGGGACAGCAGCTGCGCGGAATTGAGGATCTGTCGACCGACGGCCGCACGCCGACCCAGCAGCTCGACGCCATCGCCACCCAGGCCGATGCGCTGGTGGTGGCGCAGCAGACCGAGTGGATTTTACTCCGCGCCGCGCTCGCCGATCAAGGCCTGGAAGTGATCACGGCCGATGCGCTTTCCCAGCGCGAGGCGGCGTGGCTGGCGGATCATTTCCGCGAGCAGATCTTGCCGGTGCTGACCCCGCAGGCAATCGATCCCTCGCACCCGTTCCCGTTCATCCCCAATCGCGGATTCAGCCTGGTTTTCAGCCTGACGCGCGGGCGCAAGCGCGAGCAGCTTACCGAATTATTGATGATCCCGTCGACCCTGCCGCGCTTCATCGCGCTTCCCGGTGTCGGCAAGTCGATCCGCTTCATCGCCATCGAGGCGGCGATCATCGCCCATTTCGACCAACTTTTCCCCGGTTTCACAAAGGTCGCCGACGGTGCCTTCCGAATCCTTCGCGACAGTGACATCGAGGTCGACGACGAGGCCGAGGATCTGGTGCGATATTTCCGCTCGGCGATCCAGCGGCGGCGGCGCGGGCGGGTCATCCGGATCGAGTTCGACGACGACACCCCGCCCGACGTCGAGGCGCTCGTCCGCGAAGGCACGCGGGCGGGGGCGGCCTTGGTCACGGAAAGCGGCGGGCTGATCGGGATCGCCGACCTTGCGCAGCTGGTCGACACCGATTTGCCGGCGCTCAAATTCCCGCCCTACAGCCCGCGCTTTCCCGAGCGCATCCTGGAGCATGACGGCGACATTTTCGCCGCCATCCGCGCCAAGGATTTCATCATCCATCATCCTTATGAAAGCTTCGAGGCGGTGGTCGCCTTCCTGCGCCAGGCGGCCGAGGATCCGGATGTGGTGGCGATCAAGCAGACGCTGTATCGCGCCGGAAAGCAGTCTGCGATCGTCGATGCCCTGGTCGCGGCGGCCGAAGCGGGCAAATCGGTCACCGCCGTAGTCGAATTGAAGGCGCGCTTCGACGAGGAGCAGAATTTGCTGTGGGCGAGCCGGCTCGAGCGCGCCGGGGTGCAGGTGATCTACGGCTTCGTCGAGTGGAAAACCCACGCCAAGGTGTCGATGGTGCTACGCCGCGAAGGCGGGACGATCCGCACTTACTGCCATTTCGGGACCGGCAATTATCACCCGATCACCGCCAAGATCTACACCGATCTGAGCTTCTTCACCGCCAGCCGACGGGCGGCGCGCGATGCGGCAAAACTGTTCAACCTGACCACTGGCTATGTCCCGCCCAAGGGGCTCGAACTGCTGACGCTGAGCCCGCACAATCTGCGGGAGAAATTCCTCTCGCTGATGGATGTCGAGATCGCCAATGCGCGCGAAGGCAAACCCGCGGCGATCTGGGCCAAGACCAACAGCCTGGTCGACCCGGCGATCATCGACAAATTGTACGAGGCGAGCGAGGCGGGGGTGCAGATCGACCTGATCGTGCGCGGTGTCTGTTGCCTGCGTCCGGGCGTTGCGGGTCTGTCATCCAACATTCGGGTGAAGTCGATCGTCGGGCGTTTCCTCGAGCATAGCCGGATCTTCGTTTTCGCTAACGGCCACCGGCTACCCAATCCCAAGGCGCGGGTGTTCATGTCCTCGGCCGACTGGATGAGCCGCAATTTCGACCGCCGCGTCGAATTTCTGCTGCCGATCGAAAATCCGACGGTCCATGCCCAGGTGCTCGACCAGGTAATGATCGCCAATCTCATCGATAACGAGCAGAGTTGGACGCTTCAGTCGGACGGTAGCTACCGCCGTCTGGTGCCGGGCAAAAGGCGGTTCAACCTCCACCATTATTTCATGAACAATCCGTCGCTGTCGGGGCGCGGCCATGCGCTTGGCGGCAAGGAAGTACCGAAGCTTCGCCTCGTCCAGCGCGGCGGCGGCTAGACCGTGTCGGCACGCAGCTTCGGGCCGGTCGGGATCATCGACATCGGCAGCAATTCGGTGCGCTTCGTCGCTTATGGCGGGACCCCGCGCGTGCCGTCGCATTTGTTCAACGAGAAGGTCACCGCCGCGCTCGGCCGCTGCATCGAGCGCGACGGCAAGCTCGACGAGGCCAGCTCGGCGCGCGCGCTGGCGGCGATCGCGCGCTTTCACCAGCTCGGGCGCGATATGGGGCTCAAGACGGTTCACACCGTCGCCACCGCGGCAGTGCGCGAGGCGTCGAATGGCGCGGCGTTTTTGAAGCAAGTTGCCGCGCTCGGGCTCCGCCCACGCATCCTGCCGGGGGTTGAGGAAGCCGAATTGTCGGGATGGGGGGTGGTCTCCGCCATCCCCGATGCGCGCGGCGTGGTCGCCGATCTTGGCGGTGGCAGCCTCGAATTGATCCAGGTCGAGGGCGGCAAGCTCGGCGCGGGCGTGTCGCTACCATTGGGCGTGCTCCGGGTCGGCGGCAGTCCGAGCCGCAAGGACATTGCCGCGGCAATCCGCAAAGGCGTGCGTGGCACCGCGCTCGACGGGTCATTGAAGGCGATGAGCCTGTATCTTGTCGGCGGTTCGTTCCGCGCTCTGGCGCGACTCGACCTGCAGGAGATCAAGCATCCGTTGCCCATCGTTCACGGCCACCGATTGACGCCCGAACGGGTCGCCGCGCTTGAGCAGATCATCGCCACCACGACGCCGGCTGAGCTCAAGGAGCGCAGCGGGCTGAGCTCGAGCCGTCTCGGCGCGCTTCCGGCGGCGACGGTGATCCTCGACTCGATGTTCGACGTTTTCGCACCTGGCGAGGTGGTGGTGTCGTCATTCGGGCTTCGCGAAGGGTTGCTGTTCCGCGCGCTCGATGCCGCGACCCGGGCGCAGGATCCGCTGATCGCCGCCGCGCTCGAAGTCGGCGACCGGCTCGGAAGGTTCGGCGATCATGGCGCGACGATCGACGCGTGGATCGATCCGCTGTTTCCCGACGACGACCCGCCGGCGCGGCGGCTCAGGCTCGCGGCCTGCCTGATGAGCGATTTCGCGTGGAATGCGCACCCCGACTTTCGCGCGGAGCGCGCGGTCGATCTGGCGCTGCATGGCAATTGGGTGGGGATTGACGCGCATGGCCGAGCGGTGCTCGGGCGCACGCTCTGCGCGGCATTCGGCGGCGACAAGGCGTTCGACTCGAAGGTGAGCGCCCTGCTCGATGCGCGCGAGGAGGAACGCTGCTCGGCGTGGGGACGGGCAATTCGCCTGGCCCAGCGACTGTCGGCAGGGACCGAGGCAACGCTTCGGCGGACGTCGATCGCGCTTGAGAAGGAGCGGATCGTGCTGCGCATCCCCAAGCGTCATGCCGAACTGGTCGGGGAAGCGGTCGAGCAACGGTTGAAGCAACTCGGCAAGGCGACGGCACGCTCGACCGACATCGAGATCGCCTAGTTTCTAAACCCTCAGCCGCAGCTGGCGCGTTCGACCTTGTTGGCGGCATCGAGATAGACCGTCAGCCGATCCTCGCGATAATCCATCGTCACCATCATTCCCGGCTGG
>JBKJNP010000046.1:0-4255 GCA_046593565.1 Sphingomicrobium sp.
GCCTTGGGCAAGGAAAGTCGTTGCGAATGCGCAATGAAGTGCGACCCCGCGCGGCATGGCGGCTTCATCGACCAGCATCGCGGAATTGTGCAGCGGCGCGCGGGCCAGCGGATCGCCGTCACCGGGCGCGACGCCGAGGAACGCCATGCAGCCCGGAATGCGCTCGAGCACATAAGCGAAATCCTCGCCGCCCATGCTTGGCGCGGGCGCCTCGATATAGGTGTCGCCAACGAGGCGCTCGATCAGCGCGACCGCGCGCGGATCGTTGATCGTCGCCGGGTAGCCGGGTTCGATCTCGACCTCGGCAGTGCAGCCGTGGGCGAGCGCGACATGGGTGCAGATCCGCTCGAACGCGGCGCGGGCGCGGGCGCGGCCGGCGGGCGACAGGGTGCGCAAGGTGCCGAGCAGGTCGACCGCTTCGGGCAGGACATTGTGGGTCGTGCCAGCGCTGATCTTGGTGATCGACAGGACGATCGGGTCGGTGGTGACCGGGGTTCGGCGCGCGACCTCGGACTGGAGCGCGAGGATGATTTCTGCCGCGACCGGTACCGGGTCGAGCGCGTCGTGGGGCATCGCCGCATGACCGCCCTTGCCGAGGATCCGCGCGCGCAAGGTATCGGTCGAGGCGAGCATCGCCCCGGCGCGACAGGCGACCGCCCCACCCGGCAAATTGGGCCAGATGTGGAGCGCGAAGGCGGCGTCGGGCGCGGGATCGTCGAGCAGCCCCTCGGCGATCATCTCGCGCGCGCCGTGGTGGCCCTCCTCGCCCGGCTGGAACATGAACAGGATGCGCCCGGCGAAGGTTTCGCGGCGGGCGCACAGCAGCCGAGCAGCGGCGGCGAGCATCGCCGAATGACTGTCATGCCCGCAGGCGTGCATCGCGCCGTCGGTGGTGCTGGCGAAGTCGAGCCCGGTTGCCTCGCGGATCGGCAGCGCATCCATGTCGCCGCGCAGCAAAACGGTGCGCGATGCATCGCCGGGGCCGGTGCCTTCCAGCAAAGCGACAAAGCCGCTGGTGCGCCGACTATCGCGGATCGCCAGCGGCAGGCCGGCCAGCGCCGCCTGCAGCTTGTCGCGGGTGCGCGGGCAATCGAGCCCAAGCTCGGGATCGGCATGGATCGAGCGGCGAAGCGCAACGGTCGATGGTTGCTCGCTTTGAGCCGCGTCGCTCCACGATCCGAGCACATCAAGACTCATTCGATATGGACTCCGGCGGGAACCGGGCTGGAGTGGCGGCGGATGACTTGCCAGCCGTCGTCGCCCTTGACCCAGACGTCGGTCAGCAACACCCGCTCGTCGATGGTGTGGCCCATGAACCGCAATTTCCACTGCGCATCGACGGTGGCGACGATCGTCCGGTCGAGCCTGAGCGAATCGGTGACGCGCACGTCGAGGCTGGCGATGTCCATTTTCTGCAGCGCGCCGAGCCAATCCTGGAGCCCGACCGCGACCGTCCCGGTCGAGCGGATCCCGACCAGCTTGAACTGCGGATGGATCAGGGTGCGGAGCGCCGCCTCATCCTTGGCGAACAGAGCGTCGCGCCACTGGCGTTCAAGGTCGGTAACGTCGGGTGCTTTATCGGCCACGCAGCAGCCCCCCGAAAATCCCGCGCAGCAATTGGGTGCCGATCTGGCGGCCGACCGACGAGGCGATCGAGCGGCCCGCCGACTGCATCATCTTGTCGGCCATCGACGGCTTGGCCGCCTCGCGCGCGGCGCTTGCGGCGGCGCGCTCGACCTCCTTCTGGCGGCGTTCCTCGTCGCGCATCTGCGCCACGCGGAGCTTTTCGTCCGCCGCCTTGAGCCGCGCCGCATCCTTGGCGGCGATGGCGTCGAGCCGCGCTTGCTGGGCAGCGGCTTTTTCCGATTCGCTCTGGGCCTTGACCGACGCGGCGGCGGCAGCGGCCTCGTCGCCCTTGGCTTTCAAAATTTCCTCGGCGCTGTCGCGGTCGAGCAACGTGTCATATTTGGTACCGATGACGTCGGTCGAAATCATGATCGCCCGCTCCTGCGCGGTCAGCGGCCCGATCCGCGACGAGGCCGGCTTGATCAGGGTGCGCTGGACAATCGACGGCGCGCCGTCGGGCTGGAGCAGCGACACCAAAGCCTCGCCGATCTTCAGTTCGGTGATGGCGGCGGCGACGTCGATCTCCGGATTGGGGCGGAAGGTATCGGCGGCCGATTTGACCGCCGCCTGGTCGCGCGGGGTGAAGGCGTTGAGCTTATGCTGGACGCGATTGCCGAGCTGACCCGCAACCTTGTCGGGAATGTCGATCGGGTTCTGGGTGATGAAATAGACGCCGACGCCCTTGGAACGGATCAGGCGCACGACCTGCTCGACCTTTTCGAGCAGCGCCGGCGGCGCATCTTCGAACAGCAGATGCGCTTCGTCGAAGAAGAAGGCGAGCTTGGGTTTGTCGAGATCACCGACCTCGGGAAGCAGTTCGAACAATTCCGACAGCAGCCACAACAGAAAGGTTGAATAGAGCCGCGGCGATGACATCAGCCGGTCGGCGGCGAGGATGTTGACGATGCCGTGGCCGTTCTCGTCGAGCTTGAGGAAATCCTCGAGGTCGAGCGCGGGCTCGCCGAAGAAATGGTCGCCGCCCTGGGCACGAATCTGGAGCAGGCTGCGCTGGATCGCGCCGACCGAAGGCTTGGAGACATTGCCATATTCGAGCGTCAGTTCGTCGGCGCGCTCGCCGCAATGGACCATCATCGCCTGCAAATCGTCGAGGTCGAGCAGCATCAGCCCTTCCTTGTCGGCGACATGGAAAGCGATGTTGAGCACGCCTTCCTGGACTTCGTTGAGGTTGAGCAGGCGGGCCAGAAGGAGCGGCCCCATTTCGCTGACCGTGGTGCGGATCGGGTGGCCTTGTTCCCCGAACAGGTCCCAGAATTGCACCGGCGACGCGCGATAGGTCCAATCGGTCATGCCGATCTCGGCGGCGCGCGCGGTAAACGGTTCGTGGACGCGGGCACTGGCGTCGCCCGGCATGGCGAGCCCGGCGAGGTCGCCCTTCACATCGGCGACGAAGGTCGGGACGCCGACTGTCGACAGCCCCTCGACGATGCCCTGCAACGTGACCGTCTTACCGGTACCGGTGGCGCCCGCGATCAGCCCGTGGCGGTTGGCGCGTTTAAGCTCGAGCAGTTGCGGATTGGCCCCGCCACTGCCGGCACCGATGAAAATATTGGTCGGTTGATCGCCCATGCTCGCGTCCCTTGTCCGGCTAGGGAGCGAACCTAGTCCGAACAAAGGAGCGCGGGCAAGCCGCTACCGACCTAATCCTTTAGTTGGCGCCGATGTCGATGCCGACGAACGCCTCGGGGGTTGCACCGCTCTTGACCAGCAGCAGCACGCTCTGGCGATTGGCACGACGCGCCGCCGCAACCGCCGCGGCGACTTCAGCCGGGGACGTCACCGGCTGCTGGTTGACCGACATGATCAGGAAGCCGGGGCGGATGCCCTTCTCCGCCGCGTCGCTGGCCGAATCGACCGCGCTGATGATCACGCCACGCACCCCGGACGGCAGGCTGTAACGGCGGGCGAGATCGGGCGTCAGCGGGACGAGGGTCAGGCCCATCGCCTGGGTGCCGGCCGCGGGCGGGGTTACCGCACCGTCGGGCGTGCCATCGGGGGCGCCGCCAACCTGGGCGGCAAGCTGTTCCTCGGTCGGGCGCTCGCCGACCACCACTGTGACCGACTGGCGGCGACCGCCGCGGATGATGTCGACCGGAACCCGCGATCCGACCGTGGTGTTGGCGATCAGGAAGCTGACGGTCTCGTCGGGCGTCACCGGCCGACCATTGACGCGCAGGATGACGTCGCCCTGCTGCAGGCCGGCGCGGGCCGCGGCCTGGCCGGGGACGACCGCGCGAACCAGTTCGCCCTCATCCTTGGGCAGGCCCAGCGACGAGGCGATATTTTCGTCGAGCGGCTGCAGGCTGACGCCGAGATAGCCACGCTGCGGGCGCTGGCCACGGCGCAGCGAATCGATCACCGGGCGGGCGAGCTCGGCGGGAATGGCGAGGCCGATGCCAACATTGGCGCCGGTCGGCGAGATGAGCGCCGAGTTGATGCCGATGACATTGCCGTTCAAGTCGAACATCGGGCCGCCGGAGTTGCCCATGTTGATGCTGGCGTCGGTCTGGATGTAGCGGTCATAAGCGCCAACCCCGGTGATGCCGCGGTGCAGCGCCGAGACGATCCCCGCGGTGACGGTGCCGCCAAGGCCGTAGGGATTGCCGATCGC
>JBKJNP010000116.1:0-13951 GCA_046593565.1 Sphingomicrobium sp.
CCGGTCGCGGCGATGATCGAGACCGCTGCAGGCGTGCTCGCCGCGCCCGCAATAGCGCGATCGGTCAGCGCCTTGATCGTCGGGACCAACGATTTGTCGAATGACCTCCGGTTGCCGTCGATCGACCGCGGGGCGATGGGACATGCGCTGCAATTGGCGGTGCTTGCCGCGCGCGCCAATGGGATTGCGGTATTCGACGGGGTCTTCAATCGACTCGACGATGGCGAGGGGTTGGCGGCGGAATGTGGCCAAAGTCGTGCATTCGGGTTTGATGGCAAGTCGCTGATCCATCCCCGCCAGATCGCGCCCTGTCGCTCTGCTTTTGCGCCGACCGAAGCGGAGATTGCGCGGGCCGAGCGGCTGGTTGCCGCCGCCACGGGCGGGGCCGAGCGGTTCGAAGGGGCGATGATCGAGGATTTGCACGTCGAGGCGGCGCGGCGATTGCTGGCGCGCCGATGAAATTGCTGCCGATCGCCGTGGCCGTGTTGCTCGCGGGTTGCAGCACTGTTCCGCAGCCAGCGCTCGTGCCCACAATCGCTGACCGCGACCTGCGCCCGACCGTAACCGCGCTGGCGAGCGATGCGTTCGAAGGTCGAATGGCGGGGACGGCAGGGGAGGCGAAGACTATTCGCTACATCGCCGAACGCTTCCGCGCTGCCGGGCTGGAGAGCGGGTCGCGCGGCCAAACGCCCTATCTTGACCCGTTCACCGTCGCGGCCAAACCCGCGCCCAAGGTCGCAAATTCAACCCCGCAAGGCGAATTCCTGGCCCATACGGCGCGGCTCGGCAGCTTCACCAGCCACAATGTCGTCGGCGTCGCGCGTGGTCGCCATCCCGACGGCAGGGTGGTGCTGCTGATGGCGCATTGGGACCATCTCGGCATTTGCGCGCCGACCGCAGCGGACAAGATTTGCAACGGCGCCATCGACAATGCCAGCGGCATTGCGGCGATGATCGCGGTTGCTGAGCAGGTCGGGAGGCTGGGCCTAGACCGTGACGTATGGTTCGTCGCCACCAGTGCGGAAGAATGGGGCCTGCTTGGCGCGCGGGCCTTTGCCGACCGGCCGCCGCTGCCGCTTGCCAGCATCGCCGCCGGGTTCAACCTGGACATGATCGCCGTGGCGCCGACGGGTGCGCGGGTGGCGATGGTGGCGCCACCATATTCGCGGCTCGAACCGCTCGTCCGGCAGGCCGCAGTGGCGCTCGGGCGAGGCTGGGATGGCGACCGCGAGGCCGACGATTTCCTCCGTCGCCAGGATGGCTGGGTGCTCGCCGAGCGTGGCGTGCCGATGGTCATGGCTGGGGGCAGCTTCAGCGATATGGGGCTGCTGCAGCGCTTTATCGCGGCGAGCTATCATGCTCCGGGCGACGAGCTTCGCGCCGATACCGACCTCGGCGGGGCGGTCGACGATGCCAATCTGCATGTCGAGCTGATCCGCCGCGCCGCTAGCCGCAAATTTCTGCCACGGCCTACCCGGACACCAATGCTCACGCGCTGACCCCTTGGCGAATCGTCCCTATCCTGCCAAAGGCGCGCATGGCCGATCACAACCGCATTGACGACATCCCGCTGGGGCTGACCTTCGACGACGTGCTGCTCCAGCCGCGCGAATCCTCGGTGTTGCCGAGCCAGGCGGATACGCGAAGCTTCCTGACCCGCGACATCCCGCTCAACATTCCCTTGCTGTCGTCGGCGATGGATACGGTAACCGAGGCCGACATGGCGATCGCCATGGCGCATCTCGGTGGCATCGGGGTGCTGCACCGCAATTTCGACGTCGAGGCGCAATGCGCCGCGGTCCGCGCGGTCAAAAGGTTCGAGAGTGGGATGGTGGTCAATCCGATCACCATGCGCCCCGACCAGACATTGGCCGAAGCGCTCGAGCTGATGCGACTCCACCGGATCAGCGGCATTCCGGTGGTCGAAGCCAATGGCAAGATCGCCGGCATCGTCACCAACCGCGATGTCCGCTTCGCCGAGCATCCCGGTCAGCCCGTGAGCGAGCTTATGACCAGCGACAATCTGGCCAAGGTCGCGCCTGGCACCAGCCAGGAAGATGCGCGGCGGATCCTCCACCAGCGGCGGATCGAGAAATTGCTGGTGGTCGACGACGACGACCACATCGTCGGGTTGATCACGGTCAAGGATATCGAGAAATCGGTCGCCTCGCCGCTCGCCACCAAGGATAGTGAGGGCCGCCTTCGGGTCGCCGCCGCGACCACCGTTGGCGACAAGGGCTTCGAACGGTCCGAGGCGCTGATCGAAGCTGGCGTCGATTGCGTGGTGATCGACACCGCTCACGGCCACAATGTCGAGGTTTCGCGCGCTGTCGAGCGGGTCAAGAAATTGTCCAACCGGGTGCAAGTGATTGCCGGCAACGTCGCCACCGGCGAGGCCGCGGAAGCGCTGGCCGGGGCCGGGGCCGATGCGATAAAGGTCGGGATCGGGCCGGGATCGATCTGCACCACGCGGATCGTCGCCGGGGTGGGGGTGCCGCAGCTTAGCGCCATCATGGAGGCCGCTGCCGCTGCCACCAAAGCCGGCGTCCCGGTGATCGCTGATGGCGGCATTCGGACCTCGGGCGACATCGCCAAGGCGCTCGCCGCCGGGGCATCGACGGTGATGGTCGGATCGCTGCTTGCCGGGACCGAGGAAGCGCCGGGCGAAAGTTTCCTCTACCAGGGCCGCGCCTACAAATCGTATCGCGGCATGGGCAGCGTCGGCGCGATGGCGCGGGGATCGGCGGATCGTTATTTCCAGCAGGATATCCAGGACCAGTTGAAACTGGTGCCCGAGGGGATCGAGGGGCAGGTGCCCTTCAAGGGACCGGTGCGCGACATCGTCCACCAGTTGGTCGGCGGGGTGAAAGCGGCGATGGGCTATACCGGCGCCGCGACGATCACCGATTTGCAGACCCGCGCGCGGTTCGTCCGGATCACCAATGCGGGGCTTAGCGAGAGCCATGTCCACGACGTCGCCATCACCCGCGAAGCCCCCAATTACCCGACCCGCTAGGCCATGACCCCCGCAGCGCGAGTGCAAGCCGCGATCGACATTCTCGACATGGTGATCGTCGCGGCGCGCGATGACGGGCCGCCGGCGGATGTAATTGTCGGCCATTACTTCAAGACGCGGCGCTATGCCGGATCGAAGGACCGCCGAGCGGTGCGCGAGCTGGTGTACCGCGCCATCCGCCGATCGGGGGAGCGGCCCGATACTGGCCGCGCAGCGATGCTCGGGCTGGAGGATGCGGCGCTGCTGTTCGGCGTTGGATCCGAGGGGGGCGGGCATGGACCGGCGGCGATTGGCGAGGGTGAATTAGGGACTGTCCCTGGAGAAGGGACAGTCCCTGGCTGGCTGATTGCGGAATTGTCGCCGCTGGTGACTGAGGACGAGTGGCCGGCGTTGCTTGAGCGGGCGCCGCTCGACCTTCGGGTTCGCACTGTGAGCATCATGCGGAGCGAAGCGGTCGCGCTTTTCGATGGTGCTGAAGAAACTCCGCTAAGCCCTTGGGGAATAAGACTTCCACCTGATAGCCAGATCGAAAAACACCCCGCCTATCTCAGCGGCCAGGTCGAGGTGCAGGACGAGGGCAGCCAGCTGATCGCGCTTGCCTGCGCCCCCGCGGCGGACGCGAACATCATCGACCTGTGCGCGGGTGCGGGGGGCAAGGCGCTGGCGCTGGCAGCGGCGGCCCCGGGGGCGGACATCATCGCCTGCGACAATAATCGCGGCCGCCTGAGCAAGCTTGGCCCGCGCGCGGCCCGCGCCGGCGCCAAAATCGAGACCCGCCTGCTCGACGGCGGGCGCGAGGCGGAAATGCTCGAGGATCTCGAAGGCCAGGCCGACCTCATACTGGTCGATGCGCCCTGCTCGGGAAGCGGGACGTGGCGGCGCAACCCAGAGGGTCGCTGGCGGCTCAATCCCGACAGCCTCGACAAGGTCGTCGCGCTGCAGGCGCACCTGCTTGACCTCGCCGTGCCCCTGGTCAGGCCGGGCGGCACTTTGGTCTATGCGGTATGCTCGATCCTTGCCCGCGAAGGCGCCGGGCAAATCGCCGATTTCTTAGGACGCCATTCATCTTGGAGCGTGCAGGACATGCCGATTGAGTTTGGAGATGGTTTAGCCAAGGGGATTGGGCGGGTCGATGGGGGCGGGCGATTGCTCACCCCGGGATACGACCGCACCGATGGCTTTTTCGTCGCACGGCTCGGGAGGCCATGCTAGAAGCGCCTCATACGGCTATGGAGAAGTTGATGCGTCTGTCCCCGCTCGTCCTGGTGTTCGGCCTTGCCGCTTCCTCTTTGTCGGTGCCCGGCACGAGCCAGCGCCCCGACGACCAGATCGCCCCCCGCTCGACCGAATTTCTCAAACAGGGCGAGACCGCCGCGGCAGCCGGCAAATATCTCGAAGCCGACGACAATTTTGAGGCCGCGCTGGCGGTCGATCCGCGCAACCGCGCTGCCTTTGTGGCGATGGCGCGTGTCGCGACCAAGCAGAAGCTCTACGGCCAGGCGATCCGCTTCACCAACAAGGCGCTCGCTCTCGAACCGACCGATCGCAGCGCGATGTCGGTGCAGGGCCAGGCGATGGTCGAACTCGGCGCCGTGGCGCGCGCCAAGGAAGTGCTGGCCAAGCTCCAGACGCTCTGCGCCGGGCCGTGCGCCGAAGCCGGAACGCTGAGCGCCGCGATCGCGAAGGGGCCGACGCTGGCCGCAGCCAAGCCGGTCGTGACGGTGCCGAAGACCAAGACCAACTGAGCTTGAAAGACCGTATCGCAGGCTCCGACTGGGCGTCTGTGAAGACCGTCTGGCGGTGAGTATCGAATGTCCGGGATGGGTGGAAAACGGACGTTAGCGGCGAGTGCCGCCGGCACAGTTGGAAAGGTCAAGCTATGATAGGGCCTAAGTCGTGCACTTACGGTCGATAGCGTCGATGAGTTCATTGAACCTCGGAAGGTTCCGCAATGGCTCCATGTCAGGATCTTGGGCGATCCAAGCCTTATGCTCTTGGCCCGCATAAGGAACGAATTTCTCAAGGTGAGCCAGCGCCTCGTCGATGTCGCCAAGCTGAGCCGCCATGCACGCGCAATTATAGCGGAGCATTGAGTCTTCAGGATCAATTGCAACCGCTCGAGCCATCCAGTCGCGGGCCTCATCGACCCTACCGAGACTGACCAGCGCACAAGCGCCCATATGCGCGGGTCGGGCTTCTTCTGGCTCTCGCCGTAGAGCCTCTACAGCGCGGTCCAGGCCGAGGCGCTCGTAACCGGGTGCGTCATCGAGCCGGCCAAGTGAACGTAGCAGCTGACCGAGGATCAGCGGGGCAATGTAATCCTCGGGACGGATTTCCAAAGCACGCTGGAAGTGGACCGCCGCGGTATCAAGCGCCCCCTTTACAACACTGCCCTTCGCATAAGCGAGATTGGCTTCGTAACTGTCCGGGTCGAGCGACAACGCACGCTTAAAAGCCACTTCTGCTTCCACGCCACGCCCAGCAAGGTTCAGCGCTTGGCCCTTGGCGGCATGCGCTTCGGCCAGATGCGGGTCGATCTCCAATGCCCGGTCGGCTGCCACAATGATCTCATCCGTTGGAATGCTGCCGGAGAAAAATGCGTTGATATAGGCTTCACAGCTGGCGATGCCAGCGTGAGCTCGGGCAAATCCCGGATCTAGCTCTATCGCCCTGCTGAACAGCTGACGCGCCATCCTTAAGGACGCCCGCGTCATCCGATAATAATATTGCCGGCCGTTTAGATAGTGATTGTAAGCCTCGACATTGTTGGTCGGAGGGACGGCGGTGGCGCGCTCTTCCGGAAGCAAGTGGACCCTCAACTGCTTCACAATGGCCTCGGTGATCTCGTCCTGAATCGCGAAAATATCGGTGAGGTCGCGGTCGTAACGTTCGGCCCACAAATGCCCGCTGTTTGTGCCGTCGATGAGCTGGGCAGTGACCCGGACTCGCTGGCCGGCTTTGCGGACACTTCCTTCGAGTAGATAGGCAACGCCCAGTTCTGCCGCTGTGGCTTGGAGCGAAACCGCCTTGCCCTTATAGGCGAAGCTCGAATTTCGGCCGACAACGAACAAGCCGCTGATCCTGCTGAGATCAGTGATTACGTCCTCACAAATGCCGTCCGAGAAATAGTCCTGTTCGGGATCGCCGCTCATGTTTTCGAAGGGTAGCACCGCGATGGATGGCTTTGCTCCATTGGTCTTCGCCGGAGATTTCGCGGTTCGCTCAGCGGCCTGCTGGGAACCGTTTGCAACCACGTCGTACACGCGGACCGGAACAGAGATGTTCTTGAGCTGCTGGTCACCCCGGTCATGGAACGCCACGTCCAAGCGGTTGCCGACATGGTCGCGCACAGATTGCGAAACAGCGATCCCGCCCACGGGGGCAACTGCTTCGATCCTGGCCGCGATGTTTACGCCGTCGCCGTAAATGTCATCCTCATCGATGATGACGTCCCCGGCGTTGATGCCTATGCGAAGCTCGATTTTGCGGTCGTCGGGTAAATCTGCATTGCGCGTGCTCAGCGCATGCTGGATCGCCGTGGCGCACTCCACCGCATTCACCACGCTGGAAAATTCGACGAGAACGCCGTCTCCGACGAGCTTGAATATGCGCCCGCCCATGGCCTGCACGGCGGGCTCGATTGCCTCCGAGCGGCAGGCCTTCAGGGCCATCAACGTGCCCACTTCGTTCGCGCCCATTAGGCGGCTGTAGCCGACGACGTCGGCGGACATAATTGCGGACAGGCGTCGTTCCATGTGACGTGCACCTTTGCTGATCCGCTATTTCTATCAGATCGCTGCAGATTCGCTAACCGGCGCGCCCAAGCGGCTTTTGCACTTGCGATACGCTAACGTCCGAAATGGGTCGAAAACGGCCACTCGGAAGAGTTTTAGGTTGAACTGGTCTTCACCAAGAACCGACCTTTCGCTCCGCAAACCATTCGGTTGAGAGTGTGCGACCGCAAGGGCGCGCACTTGCGCTCAAGGGGCTGCGGGGATCGAACTGCTAGAGTTACCCGGTTACCTCCAACACCATGTTGGTCGGAGTTTCTGCTGCGCGGCGGATTTCGGTAAAGCCTGCCTCACGGCAGACTTCGGCGAGACGCTTTTCGCCCGCCTGGGCACCAAGGCCGAGACCGACGTCCTGCGACAGCGAGTTAGGCGTGCAGATGGTGCACGAGGCCGCGTAGAAGATTTGGCCCAGAGGATTCATATTCTCGGCCATCGAGTCCCCCGCCATGGGCTCGACCAACATGAACGTACCGCCGGGTGCGAGCGTCTCGCGGATGTGGCGCGCCGCGCCGACGGGATCACCCATGTCGTGCAGGGCATCAAAGATGCAGGCGAAATCATAGTTCTCGCCAGCAAAGTCCTGTGCGTTGGCTACGTGAAACTCCACATTAGTAACGCCCGCGGCCGCCGCTTTCGCCTTAGCTTCTTCGATCGAAGGGGCGTGCAGATCGATGCCGTGGATTGTCGAATTCGGATAGGCTTGGGCCATCAGCACGGTCGACGAGCCGTGGCCGCAGCCTATGTCGGCGACCTTCCCACCCGCCTTCAATTTTGCCTCCACGCCCGCAAGCGCGGGAATCCAGTTGTCAACCAGATTAGCCTGGTAACCAGGTCGAAAAAATCGATCGGTGCCACAGAACAAGCATTGTGGATGATCGCTCCACGGTCTTCCGTTGCCCGTCTTAAAAGTTTCGGTCGCTTTTTCATGCCCAGCGAACTGCGACACGATCAACTGGAAGAAACCCTGCATGCACGCAGGCTGACCCTCACGCGCGAAGACCAGCGCCTGCTCGGGCGTTAGTGAGAAAGTCCCGTCCTCAGCATGATGATTAGCGTAGCCTGCCGCACAGACCGAGCCGAGCCATTCGTGGAGGTATTTCGGGTTGAGGCCGACCTTCGCTGCAAGCTCCTCGGCCGTTACTTGACCGGCACCATCGAGCGCATCGAAAACGCCTGCCTGATCGCCGAGGTAGGCCATGAAGAGGCTCAGTGCACCGGCAACGTCGCCAATCACCTTGCCGACCAAGTCATTCAGGACGACTTCGTCGATTGTCTCAGTCATGGGCATCCTCCGCTCGGATAAAATCAGGCAATTATATTTATGCTTGCCCCAGTCTATTCCGAGAGCGCGTTCGAAGCAATCAATGCAACGTTCGGGCCGTAATCCGTCGCTAGTGTAATGTCCGTTTTGGGTGGGAAGCGGACACTTGCGACGTTCACCTAGACAGCCACTATGACCAGCGTCACTGCTCGCTCCCCGCTAAGGGGTAAATCCCCATTCGCTACGACCGCTCCACGACGAACCAATTCGCGATGGGCCGAGACGCGCGCAGCGCCCCGGCTCGCGCGATACGCTCGGACTGGGCTCCTGCCTTCGCAGGAGTACTGCAAAGAAGCGCCGCCCGACATTCCAACCCTTGGAACTACGGTGACTGGAACTACGGGAACTACGGTGACAGTTTACTCAATGCACTAGTCTAACTTCGCTCGCACCGTCGCCCGCGTTCTCCCGTCAATCGTCCACACGTCGCCAAAATCCTCGTGGACCAAAGGGGCGGGGGGTTGGCCGCCTAGCGCCAAGATGATGTCGGGGACGGTGTTGCTGTGGCCGACGATGAGCACCGTTCGGGTTTCGCGCGCGACGGCGGCGATCAGGGCGGGGGTGTCGGCGGGGTCGTATATGATCGGTGTGATCCGCAGTGCCGCCGCAAGCGGGGCCGCGGTCTGCTGGGCGCGCTTGGCGCTGCTGACGTAGATCATGGCCGGGGCACCGCGCCTGAACCATGTAGCGAGCAGGACGGCCTGGCGCTGGCCCTCAGCGGTCAGATCGGGATCGCGCACCCCCGCCGGGGTGTGGAGGTGGCGCATGACGTAGATATCGGGCGGTGCGGGAGCCTGCCGCGCACAACCGGCAAGCCCGAGCAGGAGCCCGATGATGAACATCCTGGTGCCGAGCATCTCCATTCTCCCGCCTGTCATCGCGGCGATAGTGGCTGGTCCGGCATTGTTCGACAAGCGGTCGCCCCGCTGCGACGGACGGACACGGCCTTGCGGCGGACCGGCTTGCCATCTGGGTAATGATGTAACATTAAGCCGGCCTTCCTGCCGGAGTATCCCATGTCGTTCGAATTGCTCTTTGTCGTCCTCGCCGCCCAAGCCCCCGCCGCCGATGCCCCGCCTGCTGGCGAACTACCGACCGCTGAAAGTCCGGTGTCGATCGATCCCGCCGTACCGGCTCCCCCAACCCCGGTGTCACGCGACGCGCGCGATCATGCCGACGATGCGATCGTGGTGACGGGCGTGCGGCGCCGCGCCGAAGATGTGCTGGGTGGGGTGTCGGTGCTCAGCGGGCAGGAACTGACGTCCGCGATCCGCCCGTCGATCGGCGATACGTTGACCCGGCTTCCCGGCGTATCGGCATCGAGCTTCGGCCCGACTGCGTCGCGCCCGATCCTTCGCGGCCTTGGCGGCGACCGCATCCGGGTGCTGACCGACGGCATCGGCAGTTTCGATGTCTCCGCTTCCAGCGCCGACCATGCGGTGGCGATCAACCCGCTGACCGCCGACCGGATCGAGGTGCTTCGCGGGCCGGCGGCGCTGCCGTTCGGCTCGTCGGCGATCGGCGGGGTGGTCAATGTGATCGATTCGCGAATCCCGCGTCGCGTCGAAGCGCCGCTCCACGCCGATGCGACGCTTGGTTATGGCAGTGCCGCCAACGAACGCTCGGCCGGCCTGTCGCTGTCGGTGCCGATCTTCGGCAATTTCGTGCTCCACGGCGACGCCGCACTGTCGCGCAGTGACGATTTGCGCACCGGCGGGCATTTGCTGTCCGACGATTTGCGCGACGCGGCGCGGGCGAGTGCTTCGCCCGAGGTGCGTGCGCTAGCCGACCTCAAGGGCAAGTTGCCCAATACCAAGGCCGAAAGCGCCGATTTTGCCGGCGGACTGGCCTATGTGGACGGCGGACTCAACGCCGGTTTTTCGGTCACCCGTCACACTGCGCTGTACGGCGTGCCGCTGCGTTATTCGCTCGATCCCGGGGCCGTTGTCGAGGCGCCGCGGCTCGATGTCGAGCAGACCCGGGTCGATGCGCGGGTCGAGGTGCCGTTGTCGGGGCGTTTTGCGCAAATCAAGTTCCGTGCCGGGGCGGCGCGCTATCAGCATGACGAACTGGAACCCGACGGCGCGATCGGGTCGAGCTTCTTTACTCGCGGCGGCGAGGGTCGGCTCGACCTGGTCCAGGCCGACCGAGGTGGCTGGGAAGGGACCAGCGGCGTGCAGGGTATGGCGCGGCGCGTGTTCATCGAGGGCGAGGAGAAATTCCTGCCCGAGAGCCGCCAGAAGCAAGCTGGCATCTTCACGCTCCAGAGCCTGAAGCGCGGGCCGCTTCGGATCGAGGCGGGGGCGCGGTTCGAAGCGTCGCGGCTGACCGCCAAGGCCGACGCCGATATCGGCAATCCGGCGCTCAAGCGCACATTCAACGCGCTGTCGCTGTCGGGCGGCGCGACTTATGACGTGGGCGGCGGATGGAAGGCGGGACTCAATATCGCGCGGTCGGTGCGTGCGCCGTCGATCGAGGAATTGTTCGCCGGCGGTCCGCATGCCGGGACGCAGTCGTTCGAAGTCGGCGATCCCGGGCTCAGCCCCGAAAAGAGTATCGGCTTCGAAGCCAGCATCAAGCAGGGCGATGGACCGGTGCGGGTCACGGCGACGGCCTATTTCAACCGCTTCTCCAACTTCATTTACCAGGCCCCGACCGGGGCGGTGGAAGATGATCTGCCGGTGTTCGCCTATCGCCAGGGCAAGGCCAATTATTATGGTTTCGAGCTGGAAGTGGACGCCAAGCTCGGCCAGGCGATGGGGATCGACTGGTCGCTGGAGGGGGTAGCCGACGCGACCCGCGCGACGATCAAGGGTTTTGGCCCGGCGCCGCAAATCCCGCCGCTTCGGCTGCTCGGTGCGGTGGCGGGAAGCAAGGGCGCGTTCGACGGGCGGATTGAGGTCGAACGGGTGTTCGCCCAGCGGCGCAATGCGGTGCTGGAAACCGAGACCGCGGGTTACACCTTGCTCAACGCCGGGATCGACTGGCATCCGCTCGACGACCGGCCCGAACTGACGCTGGGGCTCAACGCCAACAATCTGTTCGACGTGGTGGCGCGGCGGCATGCCAGCCTGCTCAAGGATTATGCCCCGCTCGCCGGACGCGACATCCGCCTGACGGCGCGCTTTACTTATTGAAGTATCGCGATCACCGTCGCGCCGTTGGGAAAGGGGCGCGGCAATGACGGACGATCTGGCACGGGCCTGTGCCGATCTGGGGGAGGATCCAGACATTAGGGCGCTGCTGGCGCGGGTGTGCGCTCGGACCGGCATGGGCTTTGCTGCGGTCGCGTATGTCACCGACACACGCTGGATCGCATGCCAGGTCGACGACCGGGTCGCCTTTGGCCTCAACCCGGGCGACGAACTGGAGATCAAGAAGACGATCTGCGACGAAATTCGCGATTCGGGCCAGCGGGTGGTGATTGACGACACCGATGCCGACCCAAATTGGTCGAGCCATCCCGTCCCCAAGCTGTACGGCTTCCACAGCTATGTCTCCCTGCCGCTGATGATCGATGGCCGGTTCTTCGGCACCCTGTGCGCGCTCGACGATGCGCCGCGTGCGCAATCCCTGGTTTCAATGCTCGACGAGCTGGAGGCCATGGCGGCGGAGATGGCGCAGGTTGTCCAGCGCCGCCTGCCGCCGGAATTCCCCGGCGCCTAGTTCGAAAGAATGCGCGCGACCGCGACAAAGTCGCTGACGGCGAGTGTCTCGGCGCGGCGTTCGCTGTCGATATCGAGCGCTGCCAGTGCGTCGAGCGCGCCGGGGACGCCCTTCAGGCTCTGGCGAAGCATCTTGCGGCGTTGGCCGAACGCGGCTGCGGTGACATTCTCCAGCACCCCATGGCGCACGCCCTCGGGCATCGGCGCGGGGCGGAGGTGGACCACCGCGCTCATCACCTTGGGCGCAGGGACGAACGACGAGCGATGGACCAGCATCGCGATGCTCGCGGTCGATCGCCACTGGGCGGCGACCGACAGGCGACCGTAATGGTCACTTCCGGGTTTGGCCACGATCCGCTCCGCGACTTCGCGCTGGAACATCAGGCTCAAGGATGCCCACCACGGCGGCCATGCCTCGCCGCCAAGCCAGCGGAGCAGCAAGGCGGTGCCGACATTGTAGGGCAGGTTGGCGACGATATGCGCGCCGGTGCCGACGGTGGCGACCTCGTCGATCTTGAGCGCGTCCTCCTCGATCAGGGTGAGCTTGCCGGGAAAATCCACATCGAGCTCGGCCAGGGCGGGGAGGCAGCGGCGGTCGCGCTCGACCGCGATGATCCTTGCGCCAGTGTCGAGCAAGGCGCGGGTCAGGCCGCCGGGACCGGGACCGACTTCATAGACGGTCTGGCCGTCGAGCGGGCCGGGGAGGGCCGCGATCCTTGCCAGCAATTGCCGGTCTAGGATGAAATTCTGGCCGAGCGCCTTGCTCGCCTGGAGCCCGTGGCGGGCGATGACGTCGCGCAATGGTTCGGGAAGATTGGGGGGTTCCGGCGGGACCACTAGCGCCATTCGGGACGGCGCTGGAGCGCGCAGCGCGCGGCGAGCGCGATCGCGGCGGCCATCGCGCGCGGATCGGCGCGGTCCTGCCCGGCAATGTCGAACGCGGTGCCATGATCGGGCGCGGTGCGGACAATCGGCAGGCCGAGGGTCATGTTCACCCCTTCGTCGAAATGCAGTGCCTTGAGCGGGATCAGCGCCTGGTCGTGATACATGCACAAGGCCGCGTCGTAGCGGGCGCGAGCTTCGGCGTGGAACATGGTGTCGGCGGGCATCGGTCCGGCCACCTGCCAGCCCTCGGCACGAAGCGCGTCGATCGCCGGCTGGATCAGCTCGATCTCCTCGCGGCCGAGCGCGCCGCCTTCGCCGGCATGGGGATTGAGCGCCGCCACCGCGAGGCGCGGCTCGGCGATCCCGAAATTGCGCTGCAGGCCGCGCAGGGTGGCACGGCCGCGCGCTTCGATCAGGTTGGCGCTAAGCGCGGCGGGGACGGCGCTGAGCGGGATATGGGTGGTGACGGGGACGGTGCGAAGGGTTGGGCCGGCGAGCATCATCGCGACATTGCCGGCCCGACTTTGCGCACGGTCCCCGTCACGACCCACCTGCCGCTGATGGAAGTCGGCGCGAACCTGACTAGCGCGCTGATCGAATCGCGTGGGCGAACCGTGCTTCGCGGGCTTCAGCGTAACTTTGGTATAACCGAGCCGCGCCTGGCGATCAGCGGCTTCAACCCCCATTCCGGCGAAGGCGGGCTGCTTGGCACCGAGGAGGAGCAGATCATCCGCCCGGCGATCGCGGCGTTGGCGGCGGAAGGCTGGAGAGTGACCGGGCCGCACCCCGCCGACACCATGTTCCACCCCCGCGCCCGGGCCAAGTATGACGCGGCCTTGTGCATGTATCACGACCAGGCGCTGATCCCTATCAAGGCGGTACATTTCGACGAAGCGGTCAACGTCACCTTGGGCTTGCCGATCGTCCGCACCGCGCCCGACCATGGCACCGCGTTCGACATCGCCGGGCAGGACCGCGCCGATCCGCGCAATTTCGCCGCCGCGATCCGCATGGCCGCCGATTGCGCCGCGCTCCGCGCCGACGCCGCTTGAGCATCAAGCTCGAGCCATTGCGCGAGGTTATCGCGCGTCACGGCCTCAGCGCGAGCAAGGCGCTGGGACAGAATTTCATCCTCGATCGGCAGCTGCTGGCACGGATTGCCGCAATCCCCGGCCCCCTCGACGGAGCGGCGGTCTATGAGGTCGGGCCCGGTCCCGGCGGCCTGACTCGTGCGCTGCTCGAGACCGGCGCGAACGTTACCGCGGTCGAGCGG
>JBKJNP010000062.1:0-6652 GCA_046593565.1 Sphingomicrobium sp.
ATTGATTGCCGCGCATGGCGAGGTCGACCAGCTGATGCCCTATCTCCACCTTCCGGTGCAGTCGGGCTCGGACCGCATCCTCAAGGCGATGAACCGCAGCCATTCGGTCGAGAGCTACTTGCGCACGATCGAAAAAGTTCGCGCCGTGCGGCCCGATATCGCCATCTCCGGCGACTTCATCGTCGGCTTCCCGGGGGAGAGCGATGAAGATTTCAGCGATACCCTCGCCATCGTCGATGCGGTCGGTTACGCTTCGGCCTATAGTTTCAAATATAGTCCCCGTCCGGGCACCCCGGCGGCGACGATGGAAGGAGCGGTTGACCCCCAGGTGATGGACGAACGATTGCAGCGGCTCCAGGCCCGCCTCGCCGAGCATAGCCTCGCCTTCAACCATGCCGCGATCGGCCGCGATACAAATATCCTGGTCGACCGCGTTGGGAGGCTGCCTGGCCAGATGATCGGCAAGTCGCCATGGCTGCAATCGATCTTCGTCACCACCGACGCCGCGATCGGCGACATGGTCGACGTGACCGTCACCCATGCGTTGCCGAACAGTCTTGGCGGAGTCTTGCGCGAAGCGGAGGTCGCTGCCTGATGGCCAAACTCAACCTCCCCCCCCCGCTCGACGACCATATCATCGAGGGTCGCGCCCGGCTCGAGCTGGAGTTCGACCAGCCGTATCTGCTCGGGCCGTTGTTCGGCGATTATGATCGCCATTTGGTGATGATCGAGGACCGGCTGGGGGTGCACATCAACGCCCGAGGCAACCGGGTGATGATCGAGGGCGAACCCGATGCGGCGGCGCGCGCCAAGGACGTATTGGTCGGACTCTACAACCGGCTAGACCAGGGCCAGGACGTCGATGCCGCCGCGGTCGAGGCGGTGATCGGCATGGCCAACCAGCCGGCGCTGGACGGGATCATCTCGGCCGATGTCGCGCGGCCCGCGTCGATCATGATCCGCACCCGCAAGAAGACCATCGTTCCGCGCTCGACCGTGCAGACCAAATATATGGAAGCACTAGCAAGCGACGACATGATCTTTGCGCTTGGGCCGGCGGGGACGGGCAAGACCTATCTTGCGGTCGCGCAGGCGGTGGCGATGCTGATATCGGGCCAGGTCGACCGGCTGATCCTGTCGCGCCCCGCGGTCGAGGCGGGCGAGCGATTGGGCTTCCTTCCGGGCGACATGAAAGAGAAGGTCGATCCCTACCTTCGCCCGCTCTACGACGCGCTGTACGACATGCTGCCGACCGAGCAGGTCGAGCGGCGGATTGCGTCGGGCGAGATCGAGATTGCGCCGATCGCCTTCATGCGCGGGCGCACCCTGTCGGACGCGTTCATCATTCTCGACGAGGCGCAAAATACCACGCCGCAGCAGATGAAGATGTGCCTGACCCGCTTCGGCATGCGCAGTCGGATGGTGATCTGCGGCGATCCCAACCAGACCGATTTGCCGCGCGGGCAGGAATCGGGGCTCAACGATGCGGTCGAAAAGCTTGAGGGCATCCCCAAGCTGTCGATGATCCGCTTCTCGTCGAAGGACGTGGTGCGTCATCCCTTGGTCGGGCGGATTGTCGAGGCCTATGAAGGGCCGGGATATTGACGCTCGACATCATCCTCGACGCCGATCCGGAGTGGGACAGTAACACCAGGTGGGATGAGCTTGCTCGCTCCGCCGCCACCGCCGCGATCGCCGAGAGCGCCTTCCCCCAACTGGCGGACGGGCCACGCGGGGTCGAGATTTCGCTTCGGCTCGGCAGCGACGAGGAAGTCCGCCTGCTCAACGCCCAGTGGCGCGGCAAGGATAAGCCGACCAACGTCCTGTCCTTCCCGATGTCCGAAGGGGCCGAACTTGCGGGCGCGACCGGAGACGGCCCCGAGCTGATGCTGGGCGACATCATCCTGGCGCATGGCGTGTGCTTATCCGAGGCGGAGGCCAAGGCGGTGCCGATCGAGCGCCACGCGGCGCATTTGATGGTCCACGGCACCTTGCATCTGCTCGGCTATGACCATGAGGACGAGGCGCAGGCCGCCGACATGGAGGCGCGCGAGGTGCGGGCGCTGGCACGGATCGGGATCGCCGACCCGTACGCCCTTGAGGTAACCGCCTGATGGCGACCACACCCGACGAGGGCCCATCGCGGCTGTGGCGCGGGATGCGCGCCTTGATCTTCGGCGGCGACGGCGAGACCACGTTGCGCGACCAGATCGAGGAAGCGATCGACGATGCCGAGGGCGAGCGCCCGATCAGCGGCGACCTTAGCCCCCACGAGCGCCAAATGTTGCGCAACCTGCTGCACTTCGGCGACCGCACTGCGGGCGAAGTCGCGGTGACTCGCGGCGACATCATCGCGGTGCCCGACACGATCGCGTTCGACGACCTCGCCGCCGCCTTCGCCGATGCCGGACACAGCCGCCTTCCGGTTTATGCCAATTCGCTCGATCATGTGGTCGGGATGATTCACATCAAGGACGTATTCGGCGCCGCGCGCGACCCGAGCATCGACCGCACGATCGGCGCGTTGCTGCGGACGCCATTGTTCGTCCCTGAATCGATGGGCGTGCTCGAATTGCTGGCGCGGATGCGGGCCGAGCGGATGCACCTTGCGATCATCGTCGATGAATTCGGCGGCACCGAGGGGCTGGTGACGATCGAGGACGTGGTCGAGGAAATCGTCGGTGACATCGAGGACGAGCATGACGAGGAAGAAACCAGCAGCCTGGTGATGCTTGAAGACGGGGTGTGGGAAGCCGACGCGCGGATCGAGCTCGACGAATTGTCGAGGACGGTCGACAAGCGGCTGATCTCGATCGAGGACGAGGTCGACACGCTGGGCGGGCTGGTGTTCCTGCTCGCCGGTCATATCCCGGTGCAGGGCGAATGCGTCATTCACCCCAGCGGATGGCGGCTGGAAGCGCTCGATTCGGACACACGGCGGATCCTGCGCGTCAGGCTCCATGCTCCCGAGACCAAGGGCTAGGCACTTTTCGGCGGACTATCCGTTTCATTGGGCAATCCACCACGGAGTCCGCCCCATGCGCCTGATCCTTTCGACAATCCTGCTTGCCGGACTGCTTTCGGGCTGCGGTGCCAGTCCGTCGACCACCGACATCAACGATTATATCGGCCCCAGTCCCAAGCTGGTCGCGCCGTCCAAGACCTTGCTGCCGACGGTCAATGTCGCCGACGCCAAGGGCTGGCCCGAAGGGATGATGCCCACGGCCGCGCCGGGCCTGACAGTCAACGAGTTCGCCGGTGGTCTCGATCACCCGCGCTGGCTGTACGTTCTGCCCAACGGAGACGTGCTTGCGGCGGAGAGCCAGGGGCCTGGAACCGACAAGACCGGCGGGTCGATCAAGGGCAAGATCCAGAAAATGCTGATGAAAAAGGCCGGATCTGGCGCCACCAAAAGCGCTAACAGGATCCTGCTGCTGCGCGATGCCGATGGCGACGGGACGGCGGAGCAGCGCTCAGTGCTGCTCGACCATGACCTTTATTCGCCCTTCGGGATGGCGGTGATCGGCGGGGAATTGTTCGTCGCCAACGCCAATGCTTTGGTCGCCTTCCCGTTCACCGTGGGCCAGTCGACCATCACTGCCAAGCCGCGCGTCGTGACCGAGCTTCCTTCGGGCTACAATCATCACTGGACCAAGTCGCTGGTCGCGTCGCTCGACGGGCGGATGCTGTATGTCGGGGTCGGGTCGAACAGCAATGTCGGCGAGAATGGCCTGGCGATGGAGAAGGGTCGCGCCGCAATCTGGCAGATCGACCCAAAGAGCGGACGTTATGCGATCTTCGCGGGCGGCCTGCGCAACCCGGTCGGGATCGCCTTCAACCCGGCCAGCGGCGCGCTGTGGACCGTCGTCAACGAACGCGACGAGCTCGGCAACGACCTCGTCCCCGACTATCTCACCTCGGTCAAACAGGGCGCTTTCTACGGCTGGCCGTTCAGTTACTACGGGCAGAATGTCGACACTCGACCGCCGGCCGACCCGGCCATGGTCGCCAAGGCCATCGCCCCCGATTATGCGCTCGGACCGCACGTTGCGGCGCTCGGCCTGACCTTTGCCACCGGCCAGATGCTCAGCCCGCAATTCGCCAGCGGCGCTTTCATCGGCGAGCATGGATCGTGGAACCGCAAGCCGGCCAGCGGTTACCAGGTGGTGTTCGTGCCCTTCGTCGGCGCGATGCCCGCCACGGGTGCCAAGCCGATCCCCGTCCTCACCGGGTTTCGCGTCGGCGATGTCGCCTATGGCCGCCCGGTCGGGGTGCAGATCGGCAAGGACGGGAGTTTGCTGGTGGCGGATGACGTCGGCAACAAAGTGTGGCGGGTCAGCGCAGCGGCGGCGGAAATCAAGATGGCGGCCAAGTAGCTAATTTTCGTTTGTGGCGGGATTGGGCTGACGTCCCTCGACTTCGCTCGCGGCGAACGGATATGGGGCAACCATGAAGCCTTTGATCGCCCTCGCGCTCGGACTCGTCTCCGCTTTCGCGTTTCAGCCTTATGCCCTTTGGCCGCTGATGCCGCTGGCGTTCGTCGGCCTGTGCGGACTCATCGAGCGCGCGCCGAGCCTGCGCCGGTCGCTGTTGCTCGGCTGGCTGTTCGGGGTCGGGCAGTTCGTCATCGGCCTCAACTGGATCGCCACCGCCTTCACCTTCCAGGCGGCGATGCCGGCGTGGCTCGGGTGGGTCGCGGTCGTGCTGCTGTCTTTCTATCTCGCGGTCTATCCGATGCTGGCCGTTGGCCTGGCGTGGAAATACGGCAAGGACCGCCCGGTCGCGCTGGTGCTGGCATTGGCGGGCGGCTGGGCGATCGCCGAATGGCTGCGCGCAACGATGTTCACCGGCTTCGCCTGGAACCCGGTCGGCGCGGCGCTGGTCGATTCGCAATTGCTCGGTGCCAGCCGCTGGATCGGCACTTATGGACTGAGCGCCCTCGTCGTGTTGAGCGGCGGCGCGCTGTGGCTGGCGTGGAAACGATCGTTCCGGACGGCGGCGCTGGTCGCGGCGGGCGTCATAGCTTTCGCCTTTGTCCCGACAGCGGCGCTCCAGCCGAAAGGCGAGCCGCGCCCGATCCGCATCGTCCAGCCCAACATCGGCCAGGACGTCAAATGGGAGGCGGGGTTCGAGGATGTCGCCACCACCCGCCTCAACAACCTCACCCGTCCGCGCTCGGCGCGTGAGGAATTGATCTTCTGGCCCGAAGCGGCGGTTACCGTACCCTTGTCCGACAATCGCCCGCTTGCCGCGCCAATGGTCCATGCCGAGCGCGAAGCGACGGCCGCGGCGGTGACCGATCGCGACGTGCTGCTGACCGGCGGAATCGCGATCCGATCAACCGACGGCCGCGAGGTTACCAGCGCCGCCAACAGTGTGTTCGTGCTGGGCGAAGGCGGGCGTTTCGTCGGCCGATACGACAAGGCACATCTCGTGCCGTACGGCGAGTATCTGCCGATGCGGCCAATCCTGTCGTCGATCGGCCTGTCGCGACTGGCGCCGGGCAACAGCGATTTCGACGCCGGTCCCGGCCCGTCGACCCTGACCCTGCCGGACGGATGGGGCACCGCCGGGTTCCAATTGTGCTACGAAATCATCTTCTCGGGGGAGGTGGTCGATCGCGCCAACCGCCCCGACTTTCTGTTCAATCCGTCAAACGACGCCTGGTTCGGTCGCTGGGGCCCGCCGCAGCACCTCGCCCAGGCCCGCATGCGCGCCGCCGAAGAAGGCATTCCGGTGATCCGCTCCACGCCCAACGGGATCAGCGCCCTGGTCGATGCGCGCGGGCGGATCATCGACTCGATCCCGTGGCACCGCGCGGGGATCATCTGGGCCGAGTTGCCGCGTCCCGTCGCGGCGCCGGGGCCGTTCGCGAAGGTCGGCAACAGCATCCCGCTGACGCTCGCCTTCCTGCTGCTCATCGCGGCGATTGCACTCGGCAGGAGCCGCCGCTACAGCAGGACATAACAAAAGCTTTATATCATCAAATCGCAGGAACCCAGCCGCCCATGCGCAGCAATTATCTCTTCACGTCAGAGTCCGTTTCCGAAGGCCACCCCGACAAGGTGTCCGACCAGATCAGCGACGCCATCGTCGACCTGTTCCTGTCCAAGGATCCCGAGGCCCGGATCGCATGCGAGACCTTGTGCACCACGCAACTGGTGGTTCTGGCCGGCGAAATCCGCGGCAAGGGCATTTACGAAAATGACCAATGGGCGCCCGGCATCCCCGAGGAGATCGAAGCGACAGTCCGCGCGACGGTGAAGAAGATCGGTTACGAGCAGGACGGCTTCCATTGGGAGAGCTTGCGCTTTGAGAACAACCTTCACGGCCAGTCGGTGCATATCGCGCAGGGCGTCGATGCCAGCGGCAACAAGGACGAAGGTGCCGGCGATCAGGGAATCATGTTCGGTTACGCCAGCGACGAGACCCCCGATTTCCTCCCCGCCACGCTTTATTACAGTCACAAGATCCTCGAGCGCATGGCCGCCGACCGGCACTCGGGCGCGGCGCCGTTCCTCGAGCCCGACGCCAAGAGCCAGGTCACCTTGCGCTATGAGGAGAGCAAGCCGGTCGCGGCGACCGCGATCGTCGTCTCGACCCAGCACGCCAAGGGCTATGATCAAGGCGACAAGGAGGCTGAGCTTCACGC
>JBKJNP010000221.1:0-4675 GCA_046593565.1 Sphingomicrobium sp.
GGCGCGCGGATCGATGGTCGAGAAGCTCGAACTGGGCAGCGCCGACGCTTTGGTGCTGACGATGGACGATCCGGTGTTGATCATCCGCCTCGCCCGCCGGATCCGCGACCAGTTCCCTGACCTTCCGATCATCGCCCGCGCCCGCGACACCGACCATGCCGCGCGCCTCTACCGCGCCGGGGTGACCGACGCCGTGCCCGAAGCGATGGAAGCCTCGCTCCAACTGTCGGAAGCGGTGCTGGTCGACATTGGCGTGGCGATGGGCCCGGTGATCGCGAGCATCCATGAGAAGCGCAGCGAATTGCGCGGCGAGATCATGGAAGCGGGGGAATTGGAGATGGAGCCGACGCTGGGGCGGCGGCGAGTGCGGGATTCGGCGCCACAGCGGTAACGGCTAATCTCCGTAATGTTGGAGAGAGGACATTAGTCGCGGGCAGCTAGCGATACGACGCAGGCTTTACTTGAAGGCGAGAACCTCGGCGCGCTCGCGGGCGATGCGCGCGTCGATTCCCTTCTGTATCGCGGCGTAGCGCGGATCGGAACGGAAAGCGTCAAATTGCGGCCAATCGGCCAGATCTGCCGAATAATATTGACCGAGCCAGCCGCGCTGTACTGCCTTGTCGAGCCACTCAAGGGTGCGTGGATGGTTGCGATTGGCGAGTAGCGACGCTTGTAGGAGCTCCAACTCCCCGGGGAAGTCATCTGGAGCGCGGTAGCGCATCGCGAGCTGACTGGTGACCTGCCGTTGTGTGCACCCGAGCAGGCGCTGGGCCTCACCTGCGCTGCCTCGCGCCTGCAGCGCCATGATGATGAAAGGGGTATATCGCGGTGCAGTCGCGCACAGGTCCCGGTAGGCCGCCGGGCGCACGTCGTAGAATCGCTTGATGGCGGGCCAGTCGCGCGCTCGGGCAAGCGAAAAGATAGCCACGTTGATGCCATTCGTGTCCCAGGCAGACGATCCGTCACGTACGACGCGATCTCTCAGCGCGCCCCGATCGTCGCCGACAAACAGCTGGAAGTAGAGCGATACGTTCGGCCGATATTGCATTGCCTCGCTGTCGAGTCCGAGCAGGTAATAGGCTTGGGCCAGCCACTCGTGCTGGTATGGCAACTCCGGATCGATCTGCAGCGCGCGTTTACGTGCGGCGATGTGACGGGATTCATCGCCGAGATATCGGTATGTGTTGCCGCGGAACCGCCAAGCTTGAGCCTTCGAGCCGCCGCGGCGCTCGAACTGATCGATGGCTCGCATTGCCTCATCGGCTTGTCCGGACGCGGCGAGCATCTGGCCGTACCGGTTGATTATTCCAGCGGACAGTGGGTCGATTTCCGCGGCTAAGCGGAGTTGTTCGAACGCTGCGTCTTGCCGACCCAGATTGTTCAGCGCGATCGACAGTCTGCTTCGAACGTCCACCCTGCTCGGATCAAGTTCGAGCGCCTTGAGATAAGGCGCAACGCTTTCGCGCCATGGAAGAGCAAGACCGATAGCGGCATATCCCTCGGCTCGTTCAGGGACGAGACGGATCGCCTCTCTCGCATGCTCAAGAACGATCGGGCGCGACTTTTCCGGAGGGATGTTTCCGTAGCTATATTGGCCTTCGGTGAGCAGGTGCGCCAGTTCCGCGTACAAGGCGTGACCGGGTCCATAATCGGGGTGAGATTCGACAATCTGCTGTGCCATTCCGAAAGCGCGCACCATCGGCCCCTTCTTATTCTCGCGAATGAGCGCGCGCGCAGCCAGATAGCCCTCATAGGCGTCAATTGCCGTCGGATTCGCGCCGCGCACGGCTCCGCCGAAGAGTGTGCCCCGGAGACGTCGAACCACCGCTGTCGCGATCCGATCCTGAACATTGAACACGTCCGAGACGGTGCCGCGATACTCTTCGACCCACAATTGCCTGCCATCTGACGTGTCAATCAAACGGACATTGATGCGCAGGTCATTGCCCGCACTACGGGTGCTGCCTTCCAATAAGTGCGTGACGCCCAGCGATGCACGGATCTCCTTCAAATCGGCGTTGCGCCCTATCTGGCTGGCGGAAGTTCGTCCTAGAACCTTGAAGCCTTTCTCGGCGGCAAGCGTACTTAGAATCTCCTCTGCAACGCCCTCAGCGAAATAGGCTTTGTCGCGCGCGGGCGAAAGGTCCGAAAAGGGTACGACGGCAAGCGCAATCTCCTCGACTGCGCTGAGGCTGCGGATTGAGAAAGTGGCTGCCGCTGCCGCAAGCAGAAGCACCGCGCTCGCGGCAATGAGACGGGCGCGGCCCGAAAGATATCTCGGCAGCCTGCCTTTACCCGATGACCTGGGCCGAAACAGCAGGAAGCCCATCGTCGCGAGGAAGCCGACGATTGAAGCGAGCACGACGGCACGGAGCGTCCAGTCTGGTAACTCGAAAGCAGGCCCGACCGTCGCGACGACCTGAACTAAGAGCCATGTGGCTACCGCATAGCCGGCGGCGATCCTGAAGACGTGCCATTGGCGAAGCTCAGCGAAGATGGGCGCGATGCCGCTCTTGTCGGCCGCTTGCTCGCGAACAGGGACTTGATCGTCCATACCGCGCCCCCCGGAGGGATGAGTCTAGCAGAAGAGCTAATGTCCGCAATGGGTCGAAAGCGGACGTTAGTTTTTCATCATGCGGTGACCTTGGCCAAAGCCTCTCGTACCGCACTGAGTGCCTCACTCGCCTTCGCCCCGTCCGGCCCACCGCCTTGGGCCATATCGGGGCGCCCGCCGCCGCCCTGCCCGCCTAGCGCGGCGACCGCGGCCTTGACGAGGTCGACCGCATTTATGGTGTCGAGAAGATTGTCGGTTACGCCAACCGCGACACTCGCACGCCCTCCGTTGATAGCAATGATTGCGGCCACCCCACGGCCCATAGCGACCTTCTTTTCGTCAATTAGCGAACGAAGCAGCTTCGGATCGAAATCATTCAAGACGAGCGGAGTAAATGCGACACCCCCGACTGCTTCTGGACCTGTGCCGACCGTCGGTTGGCTGATCTGCACTCCACCTAGCGCGGCCTTCTTTCGAGCGTCAGCGAGTTCACGTTCTAACTTTTTGACTGTTCCAACAAGAATGGCGACCCGCTCTGGGACCTCCTCAGGCGCGGATTTGAGCGCGGCGGCGGCTTGGCGGAGCTTGTCGTCGCGGGCGTTGAGCCAGGTTCTTGCCCCTTCGCCGGTCAGCGCCTCGATGCGGCGGACGCCCGAGCTGACCGCAGATTCGGCGATGATCTTGAAGATGGCGATGTCGCCGGTCGCATCGACATGGGTGCCGCCGCACAATTCGACCGAATAATGCTGGTCGGTCTCGCGGCCCATCGACAAGACGCGGACCTCGTCGCCATATTTCTCGCCGAACAGTGCCAGCGCACCCGCCGCGACCGCGTCGTTGGGGGTCATCAGCCGGGTGGTGACCGGCTGGTTGGCGCGGATCTCGGCGTTCACGTCGGCCTCGATCGCGGCGATGTCGTCGTGGGTCAGCGCCTTGGGGTGCGAATAATCGAACCGCAGGCGGTCGGGCGCGACCAGGCTGCCTTTCTGGGTGACATGATCCCCGAGACGGTGGCGCAGCGCGGCATGGAGCAAATGGGTCGCGCTGTGATTGGCGCGGGTCGCCGAGCGGCGCTCGGCATCGACCGACTGGTGGAGGCTGTCGCCGACGGCGATTGC
This sequence comes from Sphingomicrobium sp., assembly GCA_046593565.1. Taxonomy (GTDB): domain Bacteria; phylum Pseudomonadota; class Alphaproteobacteria; order Sphingomonadales; family Sphingomonadaceae; genus Sphingomicrobium. The sequence goes on from JBKJNP010000221.1 coordinate 3,673, forward strand.
ACCTCCGTCGATCTGCACTTTCAAAGCGTGGATTTTGCCGAGTGGCTTGATGGTGTCGAGAACTTCTGTGCGCTTTGTATGGAAGCCAGTTAACGTTCCCGCGTCCCCAACCTGCCCGCCACTCTCAGCGTAGAACGGCGTCTGGTTGAGAATAACAAACCCGCCCTCTCCCGATTGGAGCTTTTCGACCCGCGCGCCGTTTTTCACCAACGCTAGAACGAGTCCTTCGCCCTCGTGGCTCGAATAACCAGTGAACTCTGTCGTCCCGACTTCCTCAGCTAGATCAAACCATATCTCGTCCGACGCGGTCTCTCCCGAACCCTTCCAAGCGGCTCGGGCCTTAGCTTTTTGCTCCGCCATTGCCGCGTCAAATCCCGCTCGATCGATTCCGAGCCCGCGAGCGCGCAATGCATCCTCGGTCAAATCATATGGAAAGCCGAAAGTATCATAGAGCTTGAATGCAATTTCGCCGGGTAACTCCCGAACTCTCTGATTCGGGCTTTTTTCGCCGAAAACTGCGCGAACCAATTTCTCCTCTGGCGGTCGGTCCGCGCGAATATTTTGCTTTTCAATGAGGTCAATTTCCTCGTCGAGCAGTTTCAGGCCGTTGGCGAGGGTGCGGCGGAACTGGGCTTCTTCCCCGGCCAGAGTCGCTTCGATCAAGGGCTGGGCGCGGACCAGCTCGGGGAAGGCGGCGCCCATTTCCTTGACCAGTTCAGGCACCAGGCGGTGCATCAGCGGGTCCTTGGCGCCGAGCAAAAAAGCGTGACGCATGGCGCGGCGCATGATCCGGCGCAGGACATAGCCCCTGCCCTCATTGGCGGGGAGCACCCCGTCGGCGACGAGAAAGCCCGAAGCGCGCAGGTGATCGGCAATGACGCGGTGGCTCGCCTGTTGCTCGCCGGCCGCCTTGGTGTGGGTCAATTCTTCCGAGGCGTGGATCAATGCCAGAACCGTGTCGGTTTCATAATTGTCGTGGACGCTTTGCATCACCGCCGCGACG
>JBKJNP010000236.1:0-3964 GCA_046593565.1 Sphingomicrobium sp.
TTCGTCGACTTCGCCGACGAACAATTCGGGGTCGCCGACCAATGCGCTCGAAAAAGGCGACGAAGGCGAGACGAAATTCTTCATCACCGCGCCGTTCATGACGGTCGGCTGGCGATGGCAGGCGTGGAGAATCCAGCCGATCATCCCAGTGACGGTCGACTTGCCGCTGGTCCCGCCGACCGCGACGCTTTTCTGCGCGGCGTTGAGTAACTGCGCGAGCAACTGGGGGCGCGTCAGCCGGTCGAGCCCAAGCTCGGTGGCGCGGACAACGTCGGGGATGGTCGCCTCGACCGCCGCCGAGGTAACCAGGGTCATGCCGTCGGCAAGGCCGCTGCCGTCCTGTGGATGAAGCGAGATCCCCAGGCTGCGGAGATAATCGAACTTGGAGCCCAGCCGCCCGGCGTCGAGCGAGCGGTCGGATCCGGCGACCTTGGCACCGCGGGCGCGCAGGATCGAGGCCAGGGGCAACATGCCGCTGCCGCCGATCCCGCAGAAAAAGTAAGTGGTGGAATTGCTCATCGCCGCTGCCCTATGGATATGCGAGCTGGCTTGCAATTGGGGTATCGGATGAGAATTGCCGTGGTTGCGCCGAGTTGCCCGTTGAAGCGCGAGGCCGCCGAGCAGGTAATGGCGATCGCCGCAGCGCGGGGCGATTGCGAGCTTGCCATCCATCCGCAATGTTTCCTGACCGAGGGGCATTTCGCCGGGCCCGATGCGGCACGGCTGGCAGCGCTGCGAGATGTAATGGCGGACCCATCGGTCGACGCCGTGTGGTTCGCACGCGGTGGCTATGGATCCAACCGCATTGCCGAGGCTGTTTCGCTCGATCGCACCAATGCGGCGAAGAAGAAACTCTATCTTGGCTATAGCGACGCCGGGTTCCTGCTGGCCGGATTGCACAAGGCCGGGCACGAGGTGGCGCACGGGCCGATGCCGCAGGACGTGCTTCGCGACGGCGGCGAGGCCGCGGTGCACCGAGCACTGGATTATATTGTGCACCGCAGCGACTCAGCGCTGGAGACTGGCCTCGACGGCCCCGCCATGGCCTTCAACCTGACCGTATTGTCGAATTTACTTGGCACCGCGATCGAGCCCGACCTGACCGGCCGCGACCTGATCATCGAGGAAGTCAGTGAGCAATATTATCGCATCGATCGCGTCATGTTCCATGTCACCGGCAGCGCCAACGTCCGCAAGGTGCGCAGACTGCGTCTTGGGAGGGTCAGCGATGTCATTGAAAACGAACCGGAATTCTCAAGCGACGCAGAGGCCATCGTGAGCGACTGGTGCAACCGCGCGGGGATCGTGTTCGGCGGCGCGGCGGATATCGGCCATGATGCGGCCAATAAAGTCGTCCCGTTCGGTCCATCGCGCCCCTGAGGCGCCCCCTCACAACAGGGCATTGCAAAGCGCTTTGGATTGCGCTCTATCCACGAGGGAACACAACAGGAGGGCCGTATGGCAAAAGCAGCAGGCGGGACTGGTCGTAAAGCAGGGGGCGGATTAGCTCGCCCCGTACAACCGTCGCCGGAATTGGGTGCGATCATCGGCAACGATCCGATGCCGCGCAGCGAAGTGGTATCCAAGGTGTGGGATCACATTCGCAAGAACAACCTGCAAAACCCCGCCAACAAGCGGGAAATCCTGGCCGACGACAAATTGAAGAAGGTCTTCGGCAAGGACAGCTGCACGATGTTCGAGATGAACAAGCATCTGTCGAACCATCTGAAATAGGCCCGGCGCAAGCCGCAGGCCGAAAGGGGCTCGCGCTGCAAGGCGCGGGCCCTTTTTCTATGGCGCGCGGAGCGACTCGGGCGGGGTCAGCGGCACAAGCTTATCGGCAGAGACTGGCCCCGACCGCACCGCGCGACGCCTGATCGAGGTGAAAATGATCGGCGTGGGCGGCGTTATAATCGGGCGACAAGGTGGTGCTGAACAGCCGGCAGGCGCCGTCGCGCACCTCGCGCAGGAAGGCGGCGCGGGCGGGATCGCGCGACCCATCGGCTTTCCAGTCGCGAAGCACGCTGACATTGCCGCCGCTCGCGAGGCGGAAACCCGTGATGTCGATCGCGTCGGCGGTGGCATGCTCGCTGAACCGACCCTCCGGACCGCCGCCGATGCGCCGGCATGAATAGCTTCCGGCATGGTCGAAGCCGGTCACACGCGTGCCGAGGTGGCGGCTGGCAGCGGGCTGGACCACGTCGCGCTCCCACAGCACCAAGGCGGCGGCAACCGGGCAGGCGGTGACAATTCCGGCGGGGCGGAACGCAATGGCGTGATCTAGGCGCATGCCGTCAGTGAAGCCGCACGGCGGCGTGGCAGTGGCAGTTGCAGCGGGGCGGTCGGCGCTCCCGACCTCGGCGAGCAAGGCGCGGCAGCGGCGCGGATCTTCGCCCAGTGATGCCAGCTTGAGGCCGGTGAAGGTGCCGATCGGCTGATCGAGGTCGAGCCGGGTCCACGGCATATTCTGTGGATGTGCCGCGATGTATGCCGCGCCTTCGATGATCGCGACGACCATCAGGACGGCGGCAATTGCGACGAGCAACCAGCGCTTCAGGCTTTTTGTCACGCGGGCGGAAAGGCGGCCGCCCCGACCCCGCGCCGGACCGTGTCGAGTGGCTCGCGGACCACCGGATAGCCGAACCCCTCGGGGATGGTGACGTAGTGGATGCCGTCCATCTCCTCGACCCACGGAGTAATGGTCTCGATGGCATAAGCGGCGGCGTCGGCGCGGGCATCGGCAACCGAAGCATATTGGGCCAGCCGCTCGAGGTTGCGCAGGGTCGGGAAAATGGCGGTTGCCTCGCCAGCTGTAATCCGCGCCAGCAACGCGGCCGCGCCGATCCACAGCACCGCTTCGCACTCGCCCGGCTGGGGGGTGGGGACCCACTCGCCCGGCGGCGCTTCGGCGAGGAAGAACAAGGTGTCAAAAATCCGCGCCTGGTGAAACGCCGGCATCCACCGCGCGAACGGGACCAGCGCGGCTAGGTCGAGCGCGAGGCCGTGTTGTGTGAGGAGGTCAGCAAACGGCGCGCCGTCGTGGAGCGCCTTGGCCATTGTCGCGGTGAGCGCCGGATCGGGGATCGGCGTGAGGCCAACCGCGACCGAGCTCTCCTCGATCGTCTCGCGGATCGCCGCGATCCGCGCCGCGGCGTCGGGATGATCGTGGCTGGCGGCTGTGGCCTCGTCAGCGGCATCCACCCGCCCCCCCGGAAACACCATCGCCCCGCCGGCAAACGCCATCCCCGCGCTGCGCTCGACCATCAGCAGCTCGGGTGGTGCGCTTGTCCGGTCGCGCATCACGACGAGGGTCGCGGCGGGGATGGGCATGGCGGTCATGAGGGAGGGATTAGGGGAGGCGGGGGTGGAGGGAAAGGTTGTTGGGGGAGTGTGCGGTGCTAAGGTCTGCTTTCGACCCATTGCGGACATTAGCGCTTCTGCTAGCCTCCGCTGCGAGCGGGGGCCTTATGCATTATCATCTCGGCAAAACTAACTGCCAGCGGGATGCGGGCTTAGCGCATGTTTAGAACAGTCCGTCACTGGTGGCAGGGAGGGGACGGCAAGACCACCGCCCGTCTGTTCGTGTTTGAGTTGGTCGTCGTTGTCGCCGGCGTCCTGATCGCCCTGGGCGCGGAGCAACTCGTATCGAACTGGCATTGGCAGGGCGAGGTCCGCGACAGCGACCGGCGAATCAGCGATGAACTGGGCCACAATCTGGTCAATGCTCACGAGCGCTTGGCAATCAATGACTGCCTCGAGCCACGGCTGGCTGAACTGCGCGACGAATTGATCAAGGGCGAGCCGAATTGGATCGGTAGCCGGGCGCATTTCGCGAATGACATTTACAATCCGGTGTTCCCGCCCGTTTACAGGACGCCGAACCGACCCTGGCCTAAGGACGCTTGGGAGACCGCGCTCAATGGCGAGACTTTAGGCCACTTCCGACCTGAACGAGTGACTCAAT
>JBKJNP010000172.1:0-21484 GCA_046593565.1 Sphingomicrobium sp.
ATCGGTTTCCTGACCACGACATCGACTGACCAGACTGCGCATCTGACGTTCGACGTCACCATCCAGGACGGCGACGGCGACACGGTCACACAGACGATCGTGGCCGACGTCACGGCCGCCGTGGACTCTTCCACTCCGATCGTGCTTGCTGCGGCGGTGACGACAGTCACGCCGGTCGCGCTCGATACCAATGGTGACGGCGTGGTTAGCTTCATCGCTCATGATGCGGGTGTGCAGTATGATTATGATGGCGATGGTAAAGCCGAGGCGACCGCATGGGTTGCGCCGGGCGACTCGATCCTTGTTCGTGATACCAACGGCAACGGCCTAGTCGACAATGCATCGGAGTTCGTGTTCGGGCATAACGGAATGACTGACCTGGAAGCGCTGCACGCTCAATATGGTGAGCAGCTCGATGCCAGCGACGCTGACTTCACCATGTTCGCCGTATGGAATGACGGCAATTCGAACGGCGTCGTCGACAGCGGTGAACTGATGAGCCTGGCCGAAGCCGGGATCACCAGCATCGGCCTGGTCAGCAATGGCGTGAGTTATGCAACAGCGGGTGGCGACGTGCATGTTGCTGGCACCTCGAGCTTCACTCGCGCTAATGGCACTATAGGTACTGTCGCCGATGCGTCATTCCTCAGGACTGAAGCAGTGATTGCCCAAACCGAGCGGGTTGCGGCCAATAGCAACAGCGTCGTGGTTGCAGCAGCGATTGCGGCGGCGGGGCTGGCGGTATCGTCCTCGGCGGTCGCGTCGGTTGGTGACGCCAAGGCCGACGTTGGCCATGCGGTCCAGGCGATCATCCCGGTTACGACCTTCGACGTGTCGAACATCGGCTTGCACACCGAGACCGCGGTGGCGGCGCTTACGGGCGGCATGGGCACCACGCTCAACGTTCCGCAGGTCATGCCGCATGTCGCGATCGGCGCCGATATCGGGTCGCTCGGATCGGGTGAATTAGCCGGGTCCCACGGTGTAGTGGCGGCTCCGGTTGAATTGCTCGCCGGGTCCGACATGATCGCCGGACAGATGGCGATTCCGATCCTGGCGAGCAACGTTGCCATGCCGAGCCTTGAGGCCCTGGTCGCCATGGCAGGTCCGGGCGGCGCCCAGGCCGCATCGTCCGTCCAACAGATCGTCGCCGAGGCGCTTCATGGCGGCGGCATCGGCCCGGATATCAACGCATTGCTCAATGCTCTGCCGGGACCGGCAGGGGGCGCGGATGCGGCACCGCAAATCATGGCAAGTCTCGGAAACGGCCCCGTGCCGAGCTGGGACACGGGCCATGGTGGTGCCTTTACGTTCGCCGCCACCAACGCCATCACGAGCGAAGCCTTGGTGCTTCATCACGACGCCATCCAGCCGATTGCAAACGGCTAATCCCAAGGCGGGCTCCTGGTGGACAGGGGCCCGTTCTTGGATAAGACCAGAAGGGGGAAGACATGAATAAGCACTGGCTGTTGACTATACCGGGAGTATTGCTCCTGGCCGCCTCGCCCGCTGCGGCGATTGAACTGAAGGACGCTGTCCAAGCGGCCCTTAATACCAACCCAGAAATCCGCCAGGCGGTCGCAAACAAGAATGCGACCCAGTTCGAGCGTCGACAGGCCGAAGGGCTGTGGCTGCCGCGTATTTCGGTCGAGGCATCGGCTGGCGTTCGCCAGCTGAAGAACCCGACTCGTCGGGCAATCGGCATTGCCGGGCAGACCCTGTATCCGCTCGAAGCCAGCGTCACGGCCGATGAATTGCTGTTCGACATGGGTGGTCGTCAGGCGGAAATTCGCCGCCAGGCATCGCGCACCGACGCCGCCGCCGCGCGGATCGAGGAGCGTTCCGAATTCGTCGCACTCAACGTCGCGCGTGCCTATATCGACTATTTGCTGCAGCAGCGGCTGGTGGCAATTGCCGACGATAATGCAAGCTTCCACCAGAAACTTGCCGCAGACCTTCGCGAAGGTGTGTCCAAGGGCTCGATCAGCATCGCCGATCAGCAGCAGGCTGAAGAACGCCTGCAATCGGCGCGCGCGCGGCTAACCGAAGCGCGCGAGGATCTCGACACTGCGTCGATCCAGTTCCAGACGCTTGCCGGGGTTCCGATCGACAGCGTTTCGATGCCGCCCGATCTGTCGCAAAATCTTCCCGCCACGTTGCAGGAAGCCGAAGCTGCGGCACGCGCCAACAATCCGCGCGTCCAGGAATCGGTCGCCGATCTGTCGACTGCCCGTGAAGTCACGCGCGCTGCACGCTCCGAATTGGGCCCGCGGGTCAATCTTGAGGGGACCGCGCGCATCGGCCATGACGTCGACGGTTTCCAGGGCAAGACCACCGACCTCCAGGCGCGTGTTGTGATGCGCTGGCTGGTGTTCAACGGCGCGACCAACATCAATAATGTCCGCGAGCAGGAAGCGCGCGCGGACGAGGCGCATGCCCGCGTGTTCGAACAAACTCGCCGCGCCGAAGAAGATGCTCGCTCGGCATGGAGCCGGTTGACCAATCAGACGCGGTTGACGTCCGAGCTCGAAACGCAAAGCCGCGTTTCGGATGATCTGTTGTTGTCGTATCGTGAGCAATTCAATGTCGGGCGCCGCTCGCTGCTTGACGTGCTCGATTCGCAGAACACGCGGTACAATGTCCAGGCGCAGGCCGAGACCGCGCGTCTCGCCAAGCTATACGCCCAATATCGGCTGCTTGCCGCCACCAACCGCCTGATCGAGGCACTTGGGGTGAACATGCCGAGCGCAGCGTGGAGCGACGAGCGCAATCACTATCGGGTCAACCCGATCCCCGCCTCGGACCTTGAAGAAAATAGCCTGGTTGCGCCGGCGATGGGTCCGCCCTCGTCGACAATGGGGCCGCCTGCTCCGGCGCAAGCTTCCGCGCCGACCGGCGGGCGCTGAACATTAGGGGACGGGCGTTGAGTTTCATGCATTGGCTGGATTCCGCGCCTTCGCGTGAGGTTGACCCCGTCCTCGACTGCCTGGCTTTCCTCGCGCGCAGGGCCGACCGGCCGTCTTCCCCGGTCCTCCTGCGGGCGGGGTTGGCACTGTCGGACACCGGCACGCTCCCGTTCCACCAGATCGAACCGGCGCTCGACCAGATCGGGATGCGCGGCGAGCCGATGGTCCGTCGTCTCAAGTCCTGGCCGATCCAGAGACTTCCGGCGGTGCTCGAACTCAGCGACGATCGCGCCTCTGTCCTGCTCGAAAAGCGCTCCGGCGACGGGTTGATCTACGCGCCAGGCATCGCCGAGCCGATGTGGGTGTCGCTTGCCGAGCTCGACAAGGCCTTCACCGGACGCGCGGTTTTCGTCGAAGCCGATCCAACGCGTGAGCGCGAGTCCGAGCGGCCGTGGGATAAGGCGAAGCGCACACACTGGTTCTGGTCTGAAGTGTGGAAGGTTCGAAGCCAATTCTGGCCCGTCCTGCTCGCCGCTCTAGTCATCAACCTGCTGGCACTTGCGGTGCCGTTGTTCACCATGAACGTTTATGACCGGGTGATCCCCAACAAGGCGATCCCGACGTTGTGGGTTTTGGCGTTCGGGGTCGGCCTGGCGCTGGCGTTCGACTTCCTGCTGCGACTGGCAAGGTCACGATTGGTCGACGAGATCGGACGGACGCTTGACGCCAAGTTGAGCCAGAAATTGTTCGAAAAAGTGATGAACCTGCCGATGGCGGCGCGCCAGGGAAGCACTGGCGCGATGGCCAAGCGCGTTTCTGAATATGAATTGGTGCGCGATTTCTTCGCCTCGACCACGGTCGTGCTCTTGGTGGACATCGCTTTCCTCGCGCTGTTCCTCATCCTCATTACCGTGCTTGCGGGCTGGCTGGTGATGGTGCCGATCGTCGGCATTGCGGTAATGTGTTTGATCGGTTTCAGCCTGCAAAAGAAGATGGGCGAGGCAGCGGTCGATGCTCAGGCTGATTCCAGCCTGCAGCACTCGGTGCTGGTCGAATCGATTGGCGGGATCGAGACGCTCAAATCGGCCGGCGCGGAAGGGCAAATGCTCGGTCGCTGGCGGCGCTATGCAACAATGTCGGCGTCGACGTCGGAGGAAATGCGCCGACTGACCGCAGTGGCAGTCAACATGGCCTCACTATCGCAACAATTCATCAGCGTCGGTCTGCTGATCGGCGGTTTCTATCGCTTCAATGCCGGACAGATGTCGATGGGCGCGATCATCGCGATCGTCATGCTCGCTGGCCGCGCCATGTCCCCGGTCGGACAATTTGCGTTCCTCATCACCCGCGGCAAGCAGGCGATGGCGACGATGGATTCGCTCCAGCAGATGATGGAGGCTCAGGACGAGCGCGGTGCCGCGATGCGGTCGATCGTTCCCGAAGTCCGGGTGGGCACGATCGAGATGGCCAAGGTGTCGTTCGCTTACCCCGGGGCGTCGATCCCATCGCTGTCGGAGGTCGATCTCAAGATTGCGCCGGGCGAGCGGATCGGGATCATCGGACGGGTCGCCTCGGGCAAGTCGACGCTCGGCCGGATCCTGTGCGGATTATATGAGCCGGGCGCGGGCGTGATGACCATTGATGGCCTCGACAGCCGTCAATTTCACCCCCACCAGCTGCGCGAATCCTTCCGCTTCGTCGGACAGGATGCCGAATTGTTCAGCGGCTCGGTACGCGACAATCTGATGCTTGGCGCGGCTGGTGTCGGTGACTCGCAGCTGATCGATGCGGTCAAGCGGTCGGGTGCGGATATCTTTTTGTCACGCGACGCGGCTGGGTTCGATTTGCCCGTCGGCGAACGCGGGTCGCGCCTGTCGGGCGGTCAGCGCTCGCTGCTGGTGCTGGCGCGTGCGCTGGTCAGCCCGTCGCGGATGCTGTTCCTCGACGAGCCGACTGGCGCGATGGACACCCAGACCGAAACCTATTTCATCGATCATCTGAAGACGGCGCTGGCGCCGGACCAGACGCTGATCGTGTCAACTCACCGTCACCAGATGTTGTCGATCGTCGACCGCCTGATCGTGATCGACGGTGGCCGGATTTTTGCCGACGGACCGCGCGACGAAATCCTCGGGCGGCTCGGCAAGGCGGCTGCCAAGGAGACCAAGCAATGAGCTGGTACCGCGCCCAAAATGGCAACTTCGCTTCGCGCCGGATGGCGTTCGTCCTGTTCGGGCTGCTGGTGGCGGCAGGACTTTATGCGCTCGCTTCGGTCACCATCCTTCGTGCCGCATCAGCGGACGCGTCGATCGTCGCTCCGGCTCAGGCGGCGGCCTTGGTTGCTGCGACCAGCGGCGTTGCCTCTACCCAGGTCCAGGCGGTCGGCGAACGGGCGCAATTGATTAACGCATCGATGCCGTTCAGTCGTGCGCCGGTGCAGGCCGCGCATTCGTTCGTCCTTCCCGCCGGCGATAGCCTCGACCAGCGCCGGGCGCTGTTGTGCCTGACCCAGGCGGTTTATTACGAAGCCGGGTTCGAGCCGATGGACGGGCGCCGCGCTGTGGCTCAGGTGATCCTCAACCGGATGCGTCATCCGGCTTTCCCCAAGTCGGTGTGCGGCGTGATCTACCAGCGCAACTCGACTCCGGTGTGCCAGTTCAGTTTCGTTTGCGACGGCGCACTCGATCGTCGTCCGGAAGCGGGCGCGTGGAAAGTGGCGGAAGCCATCGCGCGCGCGGCCTTGGCTGGCTACGTCGAACAATCGGTCGGGTCGGCGACGCATTATCATGCCGATTATGTCGCCCCTCGCTGGGCGCCGCTGCTGACCAAGATCAACAAGCTCGGGGCGCATATCTTCTATCGCTGGCCGGGCGCATGGGGCCAGGTCGGGGCGTTCAACGGTCGCTACATCGGCGAACCGCGCGATCCTTCGACGATGCGCCCGCTGATCCTCGCCAGGGTCACCATCGGTGAAATTACGGCAGGCGGGGAGGCGATTGCTTTCTCCGGACCGCCCATTGCCCGCGCCGAGAACGATGTCGGGGGCCTGCTCGATACGTCGAAGGGCTGGACGCTCAGCATCCCGATGCCGAACGAAACCGGTGCCGCGGCCAAGGCGATTGCGGAGCAGCAGGCGAAGCCAATTACGGCGCCCCAGAATGGCGCACCGTCGGAAACCCGCGTGATCGCGTCACGCTGACCTGTTAGATTGGCTTTGTAAGATCATGGCGTCGATTCCCTTTCTCTCCTCCCTCACAAAGGGCCGCGAGCCGCTCACCGGCTCGAAGCGGATCATCGTCATTTCCGCGCTCGGCTTCCTCGTGTTTCTCTTGTGGGCGACGTTCGCGAAGGTTGACGAGGTGACTGCCGGACAGGGCAAGGTCATTCCGTCGAGCAAGGTCCAGTTGATACAGTCGGCCGAGCCGGCGACGGTCCAGGAGTTGTTCGTCCGGTCAGGCCAGCGGGTCACCCGCGGGCAATTGTTGGCGCGGCTTGAAGATCCGACCAGCCAGTCACGGCTGGGCGAACTCCAGGCCGAGACCAATTCGCTCGAGGCGCGCTCGGCGCGGCTTTCGGCGGAAGGATCGGGCACATCGAGCGCGGGGTTAGCTGGCGACGAAGCGCAATTGAGCGCAGTGCGCCGTAACGCATTGTCGAGCCGCATGGCGGCAATTCGTGCCTCGGCCGAACAACGCCGCCGTGAATCGGCCGAAGCTGCCGCGACCATTTCGTCGCTTACGCGCAGTTTGCAGTTGGCCAATGAGAATGTCGGCCGCCTGGCCCCGCTCGCTGCCAAGAACATCGTCCCCCAGACCGAACTCGCCACTGCCCAGCGCGAGGTGGTCGATCTGCAGGGCCGGATTGCCGCCGCGCGCGAGCAGCAGGGTCGAGCCAATGCTGCGGTAAGTGAAGCCTTGAGCCAAGCGAGCGAAGCAAATTTTTCGTTCCGACAGGAAGCCCTCAACCAGCGCGCTGAATTAAGTACCAAGATTGCAGTCAACCAACAGTCGCTCCGTGGTGCGGCAGGTCGACTCGGCCGGATGGAATTGCGCTCCCCAGTCGATGGCGTGGTCAACGACCTCAAGACCAACACTATTGGCGGCTTCGTCCAACCCGGCGAAAAGGTCATGGAAGTCGTGCCGATGGGCGAGAAATTGCTGGTCGAAACCCGTATCCGACCGAGTGACATCGCCTTCATCAAGGTTGGCGACAAGGCATTGGTCAAGGTTACCGCCTACGACTTCTCGACCTATGGCGGGCTCAATGGGCGCGTTGTCCAGGTCTCGCCGGATTCGATCTACGATGAAGCGGCAAAAGAAGCTTTCTTCACCGTGCTGGTCGAAACCGATCGCAGCTACGTTCAATCGGCCGGTAAGAAGTTGCCGATCACGCCCGGCATGATGACCGACACCCAAATCATCACCGGGCGCAAGTCGATCCTTGCCTATCTGCTGAAGCCGTTTTTGAAAGCGCGTAGCGACGCGCTTCGCGAACGCTAGTTCGCCAGCCCGGCGGGCTCGATCGGCCGGTCGGCAGAGGCCATTTGCACCATCGCCGACTGGACCGGGCGCTCGACCGAGGCGAGCACCACCGGCGGGGCTTCACGGCGATAGCCGTGGGTCCAGGCCTGGTTGCCCGAAAAGGTCAGGATCGGGCGATAGTCGGCGATCGTCGCGCTATCGACAATCCGATTGGTGCCATTGTCGAGCACCAGAAGGCGCCCTTCGGCGCGGACCACAAGCACCGCGTGATCGGCGCTTCGTGCCAAATCACGCAAGATGACCAGGTAGAGATTTTTCTCGGCGAAGCCTGCTTGTCGGAGCATCTGCAATTTGGCGATCGCATAATCTTCGCAATCCCCCTTGCCGATGCGAAGCGTGTCGCCGCCGCTCATCCAGCGGTCGGCAGTCCCGAACTGAATGCTGTCGTTGGTGAAGCGGATATGGGCGTTGACGTAGCGATTGACCGCGTCGATCCGGTCGAGCGTCGCCTGATCCGACAAGCTGGCGGCATAGCGGATGGCGGCACCGCCGGCGCTGCCCGAGGCGACCTTGCGCCAGCGGCTGTCGAGCGACGTGCGCGACACGGACAAAGCGACGCTGCCGAACACGTCGGGTCGGTCGGTCGCCACCGGCGCATGATTGACGGGGTAAATGGCGGGCTGGAGGACTGAACCTCGACTGGTGGGCGACGGCGCGGCGGCCGGCTGCGGCGCCGGCGAACCCGATTGCTGCGCCATGATCGCCGCAAGCGCGCTCGGCGCGCCGCCGAGGATAGCGTCGGTCTTGCTGAAACTCGCATAGGCGGGCGCCACTTGGGCAGCGGCCGGAGCTGCAGTGGTGGCGAGGGCGAGCAGGGTTAGGGCAAGCGTCTTCATGCCCAAGCTTTTGCCAAAGCGAGGCGAACACCAGCCTAAAACCTTTGGTTAAAATCGCTGTAACTATCGGTTTTCAGTCGATTTCCGACAGAAATCCATCGATCGCGGCATTGAAGGCAAGGGGTTGTTCAAGATTGGCAAGGTGGCCGGCTGCGACGATCACCCGCATCGTCGCACCCGGAATCAGCGCCGCCAATTCGGTCGACAGTTTCGGCGGTGTGATGGTGTCCTCATCGCCCACTAGCACCAGCGTCGGGACGTCAATTGCCGCCGCGCGAATGCGTTGGTCGGCCAGCCACACCGCCCGCGCGCCAAGCACATAAGCGGCGCGATCGATTCTGCTCATCGTCTCGATTACCTCGCGGTGGATTGCCGGTTCGGCGGCATGACCGAGCAAAACGCCGGCGCGCGCCTCGGCCAAGGCGCGCATGCCAATCATTCGACTGGCTTCTTCAGATCGATCGTAAATTCCGCGGCCGTCGGGATGGACCGCGAAACTGTCGGCGAGGATCAGCGAGGCGCAGCGCGTCGGCGCCGCGGCATGGAGCGCGATTGCCACCACCCCGCCAAGCGACAAGCCGCACACATGCGCCCGGCTGATCCCCATTGCGTCCATCACCGCCACCACCGATGCGGCATAATCGTCGCGGGTAGCTTCGGCGATGAAGCTGCTATCGCCATAGCCGGGATAAGAGAGCGCAACCGCCCGACGCTCGCGCCCGAAATGGTCGATTTGCGGCGCCCAGACATCTTTGTCCGAACCCACGCCGTGCAGGAACAGGATGGGCGTGCGCTCGCCGCCGCCCACGTCAGCGACGTCGATCAACCCGCGATTCGTAGCAATCACCCCCATCGCTCTATCTTCCGGCGCGTCTCGCCGCTTTGCAAGCGCCGCTCCCGATTGTAGCGTCACCGCCGATGACCAGCATGACCATCAATGGCGAGGCCGTACGCTTCAGCCTCGATCCGGCGACCCCTTTGCTGTGGGCATTGCGCGATGCTGCCAATCTTACCGGCGCCAAATATGGTTGCGACAGCGGCGATTGCGGCGCCTGCATGGTGATCGTCGACGAGCGCGCGGTGCCAAGCTGCACCTTGCCGATCGCGTCGCTGGAAGGCGCCGAAGTGATCACCATCGAAGGGCTGGCACCGGACCGGGCCCATCCGATCCAGCAGGCGTGGGCGGCGGAGCAGGTCAGCCAGTGCGGCTATTGCGAGCCCGGCGTAATCCTGTCGATCGCGGCGCTGCTCAAAGCTAATCCCCGGTCGAGCGAGCCAGAGATTGCAGCGCTAACCAACATCTGTCGCTGTGGCATTGGGCTGCGGGCGAGGAAGGCGATCGTCCGCGCCTCAATGGCGATGACCGGGGGCGAAATCTTGTCGGTGATTGCGCGGGAGAACAGCCCGTCTGAGCCTGAACCCGAAGCGCCGAAACGGTTCAGCAACGGCTCATCTGGCGAGGCCCAAATTCCACCGCAGTGAACAAGGGTTCAAGTGGAGCCAGACATGCGTAAATTCAGCCTTTTCCTTTTACTTGCTACCAGTGCCATGCCGGCGCTTGCCCAGCGTGGCGACGACGACGATCGCCAGTCGCGCCGTGCGTCGCAATCGGACCAGTCCGAAAGCCGTGCCGAACGGGCCGAACGGCCCCAGCGCGCCGAGCGCTCGGAACGTCGCGAAGCACGCGAACAACCCCAGGTCCAGGTCGAGCGGCAGGTCCGGACCGAGGGATCGCGCAGTGAACGGATGCAGCGCTATCAGCAGCAAGTGCAGCAACAGCAAGTGCAACAACTGGGCAATGGATCGCGCAGCGAGCGCATCCAGCGTTACCAGCAAGAGGTTGAGGAGCAGCAGCAGGCGCAGGGTCAGTCGGGCCGCGCCGAACGGATGGAGCAGTGGCGTCGACGCCAGGTTGATGCCAATCCTTCGGGTGGCGGACTGGTCCAACCTGATCGCCGCGTCCGGCCCATCCCCACGACCCGTCCGGAAGCCGGACAGGTTGGCCCGGTTCGTACCGACATCGGTCGTGATGGCCGCGACGGGCGCGAAGGACACCGTTACGACCGCGATGGCCGTCGCTACGATCGGGATGACCGCAACCGCTGGTCGAACCATTGGCGCAACGATCGTCGCTATGACTGGCGCCGCTATCGCGACCGCAACCGTTCGATCTTCAGCCTTGGATTCTATTTTGATCCATTCGGCTTCAACTACCGCCGCTTCGGGATCGGATCGTACCTCTATTCGGGCTATTATCAGTCGAATTACTGGATCAGTGATCCGTGGCAGTATCGCTTGCCGCCAGCTTACGGTCCATATCGCTGGGTCCGCTATCACAATGACGCGGTGATGATCGATACGTGGTCTGGCGAAGTGGTCGACGTGATCTACGGCTTCTTCTGGTAGAGCCGGACCGACCATTGGTCGAAGGGGGCGTTGCGGCACTTGTCGCAACGCCCTTTCGCCTTCTAGGGGCCTAATACACCAGATACAGGGATCAACGCATGACCGCTCGCGCTTCGCTCGCCTTGCTCGTTTCGACTGCTTTCCTAGGCGCCTGTGCCACGACGATAGCCGCGCCAATCGCGCCTGTCGCACCAGTCGACGCGCCGACGCCCGAGACGGCGGCGGTGCCTGCCGCAAGCGCCCACGACCAGTTGTTCCAATTGTTCAAGGACAGCGACGAAGCCAATTTGAAGCTCAACCCGATCGGTGGCATTTTTCGCGGCGATGCGCGCTTTGGCGACAGCCTGGGCGACGGCATCACCGACGCTTATTTCAATGCAGCGCGCGGGCTGGTCGAGGCGGACATGCAGCGCCTGAGGACGATCGATCGCAGCCAGCTCAACGAAACCGACCAGCTGGCTTATGACGTGTTCGAATATTCCGGTAACGACGGCTTGGTAGGTCTGTCCCCGGCGATGCTGTCGCTGACCGCGGTGCGGCCGCTCAACCATTTCTTTGGCTTCCAGACTTTCTATCCGACCTTCGCCAACGGCAAGGGCGCGGCTCCGTTCAAAACGGTCGTCGACTATGAGAATAATCTCAAGCGCCATACCAATTACGCCTGGTGGGTCGACCAGGCGATCGTGCGGTTCCGCGAAGGCGCGGCGAGCGGCGTGGTCGAAACCAAGATGACGGTCCGCAATGTCATCGAACAGCTCGACAATCAGCTCAAGCAGAAGCCCGAGGAGTCGCAACTGTATGGCCCGGTGAAGGCCTTCCCGGCCGACTTCTCCGAAGCCGACAAGATCCGCCTGACCGCCGCGCATCGGGCCGCGATCGCCAATGAAATTTACCCTGCGCTGACCCGGCTGCGCGACTATCTGAAAAGCGATTACCTGCCCAAGGCGCGCGACGGTTACGGCATCATGTACATGAAAGGCGGCGATCAATTGTATCGCTACCTGGTGCGCTCGACGACCACGCTCGACATGACTCCGGACGAGATCCACCAGCTTGGCCGGTCGGAAGTGGCGCGGATCACGGTGGAGATGGAGAAGGTCAAGAACGAGGTCGGCTTCAAGGGCAGCCTGGCCAAATTCTTCGACCATCTGCGCACCGACCCCAAGTTCAAGATGAAGAGCCGCGAGGCGCTGACCCAGGGCTATTACGACATCGGCAAGGCGGTCGACGCCAAGCTGCCGGAGTATTTCTCGACCGTCCCCAGGACCAAGCTCGAAATTCGCCCCTATGATCCGGTGATCGAGAAATTCCAGGCGGGCGGAAGCTACGAGCAGGGCACGCCCGACGCCTCGCGGCCGGGGACGTTCTATTTTAGCGCCTACGATCTGCCGTCGCGGACCACGCCGGGGATGACGACGCTTTACCTCCACGAGGGATCGCCGGGGCACCATTTCCAGATCAGCCTGGCGCAGGAGAATGAGGCGCTTCCGGCATTCATGCGGTTCGGCGGCAATACCGCTTATGTCGAGGGTTGGGCGCTCTATTCGGAGACGCTCGGCTATGACATGGGCTTCTACAAAGATCCGTACCAAAGGTTCGGAACGCTCAGCGACGAGATGCTGCGGGCGATGCGGCTGGTGGTCGACACCGGCATCCACAGCAAGGGTTGGACCCGCCAGCGGTCGATCGATTACATGCTGTCGAACAGCGACATGGGCAAGACCGACGCCACCGCCGAGGTCGAACGCTACATCGTCATCCCAAGCCAGGCCTTGGCCTACAAGATTGGCGCGCTGACCATCCAGCGGTTGCGCAGGAAGGCGGAAACCGAGCTTGGACCCAAGTTCGACATTAAGGACTTTCACGCCCAGGTGCTGATGACCGGTGCCCTCCCCTTGGCGATCCTGGAAAAGAAGATCGACGCCTGGATCGCGGAGAAGAAGTGACGCGCACAGTCCATTCGGGATGAGCGATCAGGATTGACGCGTTACGCCACCCCGGCACCCAGGACAGCCTTGGTCTCGAGGAATTCGCCGAACGCATGGTCGCCCCATTCGCGGCCATTGCCTGATTGCTTGTAGCCACCGAATGGCGCGGTCCAGTCAAGCTCGGCGCTGTTGAGATTGACCTGGCCCGCGCGCAGCCGCGCCGCCACCCGGAGCGCGTGGGCGGGTTCGCCATGGACGTAGGCGGCAAGGCCATAGGGGGTGTCGTTGGCAATCTCGATCGCCTCTTCCTCGTCGCGGTAGCCGATGATCGTCATTACCGGTCCGAAGATCTCCTCACGGGCGATGGTCATGGCATTGGTCGCGTCGGCGAATACCGTTGGCCGGACGTAGTAGCCATGGGGAAGGGATTCTGGGCGGCCAAGGCCACCGGCGACGAGGGTCGCGCCCTCGGCGACGCCGGCTTCGATGAGACGCTGAATCTTGTCCCACTGAACTTTCGAGACGACTGGTCCGATATCGGCGGCGCCGCCGGTGGGATCGCCGACGCGGGTGGCTTCGGCGGCGGCGCGCGCGGCGGCCTTGGCTTCGTCCATCCGGGCGTGCGGCACGAGCAAACGCGTCGGCGCATTGCACGACTGGCCCGAATTCATCATCAGCCCGTGCATCGTCGCGGTAACGGCGGCGGCGACGTCGACATCGTCGAGGACGATGCAGGGTGACTTGCCTCCCAATTCCTGGTGCACTCGCTTGACTGTGGTCGCGGCCTCGCGAGCGACGGCGATTCCGGCGCGGGTCGACCCAGTGAAGCTGACCATGTCCACTTGCGGGTGAGCGGCGATCGCAGCACCGACCGTTGGTCCGTCGCCGTTGACGAGGTTAAACACGCCTGCAGGCACCCCGGCGGCGTGGAGAACCTCGGCGAAGATGATGGCCGAAAGGGGCGCGACTTCGCTGGGCTTGAGAACCATCGTGCAGCCGGTAGCGAGCGCGGGGAAGACCTTGGTCGCGATCTGGTTGATCGGCCAGTTCCACGGCGTGATGAAGCCGCACACCCCGATCGGCTCGCGCACGATCGTGGTCGACCCGCGCTGCTCCTCGAACGCGAATTCCTTGAGCACGGCGATCGCGGTCTGGAGATGGGCAACGCCGGTGGCCGCCTGAGCCTGCTGCGCGAGGGGCGTGGGGGCGCCCATTTCCTCGGTGATGGCGGCGGCGATGTCGGCGTAGCGAGCCTGATATTCGGCAGCGATCCGGGAAAGCAGCGCGAGCCGCTCTTCGCGACTGGTCTGGCTATACGCGGCAAAGGCGCGTCGCGCGGCGGCAACCGCGGCGTCAACGTCAGCCTGTGTCCCGAGGCTGACCCTTCCTGCCACCTGTTCGGTGGCGGGATTGATCACGTCGAGCGTGTTGGGGCTGGCCGGGTCGACCCAGCGGCCGTCGATGTAGAATTGCAACGCGTCATGCATCGGTCGTTTCCTTCCGTATGGCTTATCGGTTCCAGGTCAAACTAAAGCAGCGCCGGACCGAGCGGAAGGCGGAGATTGTCTGACCTTAATTCGGTTGGCGATCCCGCCCAACTCCGCCGAGCGCTCTCAGTCACGACAGTGCTAATCAACAAGATGAAGAGGCTGCTGGCGGCGGGCCTGGGCGAAGATGCTGATTTATTGGGGATAAAATGGTGGGCGTGGCAAGGATTGAACTTGCGACCCCTGCGATGTCAACACAGTGCTCTACCACTGAGCTACACGCCCACCCGGGGAAATCCGCCAACCCACAGACGGGCTTGGCGAGACATCTGGGGCGGCCTTTAAGCGGCGATCAGGCCCCGCGCAACCCTCATCGCCGGGAATGCCTCAAGCCCGATCCAATCTTGTCGCTGCACTCGGCGATGCTGAGCCGCAGCGAAGTTTGAAACCGTGGAATTTGTCGGGGGTCTTAAAGTCGCCCGTGCTGGTCTTCGCTCTGGAACATGCGGTCGACTTCGGCGACCAGGTCTTTCAAGTGGAACGGCTTCGACAGCAATTTGGCTTCAGGCGCAGTCCGGCCGCCCTGCAGCGCGACCGCCGCAAATCCAGTGATGAACATAACCCGGATCGCGGGGTCGATCGCGCTGGCTTTCTGCGCCAGCTCGATGCCGTCCATCTCGGGCATCACGATATCGGTCAGCAGGAGGTCAAATTTGCCCGGCTCGAGCAGTGGCATCGCTTCGGTGCCACAGCCGACCGCCTCGACGTCATAACCGACGCGCTGCAATGCGCGTTGCAGATATTCGCGCATCGACGCATCATCTTCGGCGAGGAGAATCCTGATCATCACCGACATGATATGAGCGCATCGTTTAAAATTTTCCACCCATCTAAATAGCTTCGCGCAATTGCTGTCCGAAAATAGCACGGTTAGGCTTTGGCCTGCGTGACCGATCCATCTTCCTTTGCTGCTTCCCTGATCGAAATCCGGCCCGGCCGGGGGCGCCCAGTGCTGCTGTCGGTGCCGCATTCCGGACGCGATTATGACCCCGCCCTGCTCTCCCGCACGAGGCTTGGCCGCGCCAGTCTCGAACGGCTCGAGGACCCATTGGTCGATCAGTTGATCGAAGGTGCGCTTGATCGCGGCTTTGGCGCGGTGATTGCCAGGGCGCCGCGTGCACTCATCGACCTCAACCGCGCTGAGGACGATCTCGACCCGGCGACCATAATCGGCCGCAGCGGCGTCGCGCCGACCGCCCGCGCCGGCGCCGGACTGGGGCTATTGCCCTCGCGGCTGGCCGGGGTCGGGGCGCTATGGCGCTCGCCGCTGAGCGAAGACGAACTCGCGGCGCGGATCGCCGGCGTCCACCGCCCATATCACGCCGCGATCTCGGCTGCGCTTGAACGGTTGGCGGTCTCGTGGGGCGAGGTGATCCTGATCGACTGCCATTCGATGCCGTCGCGCCCCCGCGGCGAAGCCAATGTCGTAATCGGTGATCGGCACGGCACCAGCGCGGCGCCTTGGGTCGGCGAGGCAGCGGAACGAATCGCGTCGCAGCTCGGGTTCGCGGTGGCGCATAACGCACCCTTCGCCGGCGGACATATCATCACCCGCCACGGAATCCCCCGGCGCGGCATCCATGCGATCCAGATCGAGGTTGATCGGGCGGCTTATTGCCAGCGCGATGGGCGCACGGCTGGGCCGGGGTTCGACCGGGTGGCAATGCTGTTCGAAGCGCTCAGTGTCGAGCTTGCGAGCGTGATAGAGGGCAAGGCGACCGCCTGCGCTGCCGAATAAAAAATGGCCACCCCGGGGATGCCGGGATGGCCAAAGGTCAGGGAGGAACGCACCTTGCGGCGCGATGCAACCGCGCGACTGGCTGCTCTCAGGGGAATAAGCGGCGCTGCGCGGTGCAACTCCAATCAAATGGGGAACCTATGCCCCGCCCACAAGCGGCGGCGGGATCAACCCGCCGCGCTGGCGTCACGCTTCGACCGGTGTCTTCTGGTCGGCGCCCACGGGCCCTGTGCCCTGGGCAACTTGTCGCGCGAAGATGTCACGCACCAGCGCCAAGGAGAATAAATGTGCCATGACCAGGCTCAGCATCCCGCTCTGGTTCATCTTGCGCAGCTCGTCGCCGCGCAGATCGCGGAACTTCGCTTCGTCGACCATCTGGAAACCGCGATAAATGAAGGGCTGTTCGGCGCCATCGGGCTGGATCGCGACTTCGCCTTCCATCAGCAACTTCATGTCCTGCAACTCGGTCATGAATGCCGCAGTGCGCTGACCGGCCTGTTCGAACTGCTCACAGAAAGCGAGGATCTCGGTCGTCGCCGCAGCAGGCTGCTCGCCGTCAAACAACGCGTCCCCGTCATCGAAATCGCCGATCACGTCGGAGCTTGGATCGAAGCACAGTGACAATTGGTCGCTGTCTTCGCTCAGCCGGGCGAGCAGGAATGGATAGCGGCGGATATAGGCCGGGATGTAGATCGACGGATCAAGCAATTTGCCTTCCTGGTCGAAAAACGTGTTGGTCCCTTCATGCAAGCCCATCAGGGCCAGCGGCACCGGCGAATCGCCAGCTGAGAAGATCACCGGGAAAAAGCGGCCCGCGAGCATGAATTCATCGACGGTTACCGGGATGGCATGCAATTGGCCGAGCTCGACAATTCCGTTCAGTCGACGGACTTTCTTGTCGCCATGCGCCTGACGGCTGACTGCCTCGAGACCATTATACAGCAAGGGAAGGTTGGTGGGCGCTTGGCTCGCCATCGATCAACTCCTAAAAACGCGGCGCGGGGAATGGCTGAGCCTTGATCGAACGCCGCTTGAGAATAAGCGCGATGGCTCTAGAAGCGAGCGGACGCTTGCGCAAGCCACCGTAAATTCATCACCTATTCAAGCCGGGGGCGGTTAAGCCATCGAGTTCATGACGTTTCCCGCCACATCTTTCCTTGGATTGCTTGCCACGCTGACCGGCTGGTTCGGCATCGCCGTAGGCGGAGCAGACGGCCCGGAGCTGACAGTGCGGCGCGTGATCATCCGCGACGAGATGTTGATGCACATCCCGATCGGCAATCGTCCACCTCCGCTATTCGAGTGGGAGGAGAAAAAAGGCCCCAAGTGCCTTCCTGCGGCGGCAATCGCGGGCGCATCGATTGCCGGACCTTCGTCGGTCGATTTCGTCCTCCGCGACCGACGCCGGATCCGCGCAGAGCTGGACAAGGACTGCGACGGACTCGATTTTTACGGCGGCTTTTATGTTGAGCCGGAGGATGGCGGGATTTGCGCCAAGCGCGAGGAGATTCGTTCCCGCGTCGGTGCGAGCTGCCGAATTACCCGCTTCCGCCGCCTGGTGCCCAAGCTCAAGCGCTAGCATTTCCTTGACATTTTGCGCCTGCGGACGGTAGCGCCGTCAGCGTGGGCAGTGCGCTGTTACGCCCAACTCTTTTTTCCGGAACCCTGCATGTCTTTTGCCGATCTCGGCCTTTCTGATCCCTTGGTTCGCGCCGTTACCGACGCGGGCTATGACACGCCAACTCCCATTCAGAAGGGGGCAATCCCGGCCGTCCTGATGGGCAAGGATCTGATCGGCATCGCCCAGACTGGGACCGGCAAGACCGCCGGCTTCGTCTTGCCGATGATCGACGTGCTAGCCGAAGGCCGGAGCCGGGCACGAATGCCGCGCTCGCTGATCCTTGAGCCAACGCGCGAACTTGCCGCGCAAGTGGCCGAGAATTTCGAGAAATATGGCAAGTATCACAAGCTCTCGATGGCGCTGCTGATTGGCGGCGTGCAGATGGGCGATCAGGTCAAGGCGCTCGAAAAAGGCGTCGACGTGTTGATTGCGACCCCGGGCCGTTTGATGGATCTGTTCGGGCGCGGCAAGATCATGCTCAACGATTGCAATTTGCTGGTGATCGACGAGGCCGACCGGATGCTCGACATGGGGTTCATCCCCGACATCGAGGAAATCTGCACCAAGTTGCCCAGGAACCGCCAGACTTTGCTGTTCTCGGCGACCATGCCGCCGCCGATTCAGAAGCTGGCGGCCAAGTTCCTGGTCGATCCCAAAACCGTTGAAGTGGCTCGCCCGGCGACCGCCAACGTCAACATCGACCAGCGGCTGGTGATCGTCACCGGCGCCAAGAAGCGCGACGCGCTGCGCGATATCCTGCGCGAAGATGGATTCAAGAATGCGATCGTCTTTTCGAACAAGAAGGTGACGGTGCGCGAACTATTTACGAGCCTCAAGCGATCGGGCTTCTCGGTCGGTATGATCCAGGGCGACATGGACCAATCGAGCCGGATCGCCGAATTCGACCGGTTCAAGAATGACGAGATTCAGATCCTCGTCGCCTCGGATGTCGCGGCACGCGGGCTTGACGTCAAAGGCGTGTCGCATGTGATCAATTTCGACGTTCCGTGGCAGCCCGACGATTACATCCACCGCATCGGTCGCACGGGCCGCGCGGGAATGACCGGGATCGCCTATACGCTGGCAACCAAGGAAGATGCCGAAGCGATCGCCGCGATCGAAAAATTGACCGGATTCAAGATTGCACGGGTCGGCGATGGCGCCGCTCCAGCGGCCCCGGTCGAGCCGGCAGCCGAGGCTGCGCCAGCCGCAGCTCCGCGGCCGGCGCGCAGCCGCGACCGGGCGCCCAAGGCATCAGCGCCGCCGCGCCACGACCCGACCGAGCGCGATGACCGGGACGACCGCGGTCCTCGCGAAGAACAAGGCCAAAGCGACGATCGAAGCGCACGCAAGGATCGCCCCGAACGCGCTCCTCGCACCGAACGCGCACCTCGCGCAGAACGCGGCCCTCGCCCCGAACGCGCACCTCGCGCCGAACGCGCCCCTCGCGCCGAACCCGTATCGGTCGAGACGCCGCAAGCTGACGCCAACGAGGACAGCCGCCCGATTGCCCCTATCAATGAGCGCGGCTGGGGCGGCCCGGTGCCGTCGTTCCTGTCGGTCGGTACCGGCAACTAGCAGCGGCGGCGCCCGCCGATCGGGCAAGCGCAGCTAGCCGGCGGGTGCATATTCGAACAGGCATAATTGGCCTTGCGACAGATCGGGTCCGCCGACCTGATCGACGACCCGGCCGTCGCTCCGCCCGGTCGCATCACGCCCAACCAGCGCCGCGCAAGGACCCGCGCTGAGCATGATCACAAAGCGTTGCCCGCTGCCGCGCGTCGGCAAGCGCCGGGCGATCGGCAACAGTGTCAAATAACTGCGCGCGCCTTCATCGATCTCGGTCGAATTGCCGAGTTGCCGGAGCCATGTCTCGGCGCGTTGCTCGGCTGGTCGGCTGGCGAAGTAATGGCGCAGCACATTGAGGCCGAACATCAGGTGGAGCGCGACCAGCAGCCCGGCGAGCAACTGCGATCCGCTGCGCCAAGCCGCCACCACCAGCGCCGCCGACACCGCCGCCAGCGCAGCCGCCAGCGGAAGGAACATCCGCGCCTTGGGATCGACCGCAAGCCCATAGACCAGCAACAGTGCGACCAGCCCAGCGGCGCCAAGCAAACGCACTCCGCTCCGCCGCTGCTGAACCGACATGCGCTTGCGAAAGGCGAGCATCGCGACCAGCCACAGCCCGAGCAGCGACTGGATGCGCGGGTTGGCAAGCAGATTGAGCCACGGGTCGAGCGGCCACCATATGGTCACCCCCGCCTCCCGTTCCCACGCCTTGATGTAGGCGGGGTTGAGGATCGGGCTTGCGCTAGTGTCGAACCCCTCGGGCAAGGCATTTGACAGAATCCTGGTATGCCCCAGCGCCAATTCATAGCGAAGCAGCGGGTCGCCAGTCGCCAGCGCATAGGCGGCGACCTCCACCAGCATCACCCCGGCAAGCCCGGCCACCGCCCACAGCAGGATTCGGCGCCGATCCTGGTCCAGCGTGAGCCATGCCAATGCCGCCGCGCCGAGGAACAGCACGCTGGTATCGCGCGCCTGCAGGGCGAGCCCGGCGAGCAGCCCGCCGGCCACCGCCCATCCGCGTGACTGACGATCAAACGCCAGCGTTGCAGCGGCCAGTGCGCCGAGCTGGAAGGCAAGTTCGGGAATGTCGGTGTTCGGGGCCAGCGCAAAAGCGGTGAACACGGGGGTCGCGGCGAGCAGAGCGATGCTCAGCGCGCCCGCACGCCAGCCGAACCAGCGCGTGACGACGAACCCGAGCAAGGCCAGCGCCGCGGCCCACATTGCCAGCGGCCCGAGGCCGATCGACCAGCGGCCCTCTCCGAGCAATGCGCTTCCCGCAGCGCTTGGCGCGAACGCCGGCCAGCGGGTCCACCAATGACTTTCGGGCAGGCATGGCACACGCTGCGCGACCCAGCACCGGGCGGCGGCCAGATATTGCTCATCATCAGCGCCCCCGCCGACATAGCCGACCGGATTGATCGCCACGCAGCACAATGCAAACAAGGCCGCCAGCGCGAACGCGATGCGGCGGGTTTGCGTGTCACTCATTGCCCGCGCCGCCGATAGCGATCGAGGAAGCTCGCGGCATGATCGGCGAAGCGCGCCTTGCCGATCGCTTCGCGCAGCCCCTGCATCAGCCGCTGGTAGAAATGGAGATTATGTTCGGTCATCAGCATCGCGCCGAGAATCTCGCCCGAGCGCACGAGGTGATGGACATAGGCGCGCGAATATTCGCTGCAGGTCGGGCACGGGCACCCTTCTTCGAGTGGCGCCTGATCCTCCGCAAAGCGAGCGTTGCGAATGTTGATCGGGCCATCGGCGGTGAACGCCTGGCCGGTGCGGCCCGATCGCGTCGGCAGCACGCAATCGAACATGTCGATCCCGCGCCGCACCGCCTCGACGATGTCGTCGGGTTTGCCTACGCCCATCAAATAGCGCGGTTTGTCGGCTGGCAGCAGGTCGACGGCATAATCGAGCACCCCGCACATCGCGTCATGCCCTTCACCCACCGCGAGCCCGCCGACCGCATAGCCGTCGAAGCCGATCTCGATCAGCGCCTCGGACGATAGTCGGCGCAGCGGTGCGAACATTGACCCCTGCTGGATCCCGAATAAGGCCGCGCGCGAGGCATGCACCTCGCCGCTGTCGAACGCGTCGCGCGAGCGCCGGGCCCAGCGCATCGACCGCTCCATCGACTCCTCGGCCTCTCGCTCGGTCGCGGGAAAAGGCGTGCATTCGTCGAACGCCATGACGATGTCACTGCCGAGCAATCGCTGGACCTCAATCGAACGTTCGGGAGTGAGCATGTGGCTTGACCCGTCGAGGTGGCTCTTGAACTTGACCCCCGCCTCGCTCTTCTTGGTCAGTTCTCCCAGGCTCATCACCTGATATCCGCCGCTGTCGGTCAGGATCGGCCGGTCCCAATTCATGAACTTGTTCAGCCCTCCGAGCT
>JBKJNP010000154.1:0-22775 GCA_046593565.1 Sphingomicrobium sp.
ATTATGCGCCTGTCGACCGTGGTTTCGAGGCGAAAATCAAGGAGCGGCTTGCCTTCTGGGCGGAAAAGCGGCGAGAGATTGAGCGAGGAGATTGACGATGTACCAGAACGCCCAGCCCGCCGTTTATTGGCGGGACCAGTTGATGCTGTGGGGGCCGCGGGTACTGCTCGCGATCCTGATCCTGATCGCCACCCATTTCGTCGCCAAGGCGGTGCAATGGGCGGTGGCGCGGCTGGTCGACCGGATGCCGATCCTGAAGCGCGATCCGGGCGTCGGGGGGGCCAGCATCGGCAAGGAATTGGGGCGGCTGGCCTATTGGCTGGTGTGGCTGGTTGGCCTGATCGCGGCGCTCCGCCCACTGGGCCTGAGCCAGGTGCTGACCCCGGTCACAGTAATGACCAACGAGGTTGCGGCGTTCATACCCAATTTGCTCGGCGCCGGACTGATCTTCTTTGCCGGCCTGATCCTCGGGCGGATTGTCGGCCATGTGATCGAGGCGGCGTTGGGGGCGCTCAACCTCGAGCGGCTGGCGGGCCGAGCCGGGCTCGACCTGGGCTCGGCACCAGTTGCAGTCGATACCGCCGGCACTGCCAGCGAAGGCACCGCCCCGGCGCGCAGCACCATCGCCCGCGCGGTCGGTATGACGGTCAGCGCGATCATCATCATCTTTGCCGCCATCGCCGCACTTCAGATCCTCAAGATCGAGGCGATTTCTGGCCCCGCGACCAACATGCTCAACACTATCGCGCTGGCCATTCCGCGGGTGTTCGGGGCCTTGCTGTGGTTGGCGGTCGCCTTCCTCATCGCGCGCTTCGTCAAGACGCTGATCGAGACGGTGCTGCCCAGCCTGGGCTTCGACAATAGCGTCCGCGCGCTGGGCGTGATGCCGGCAACGTCAAATCCCTCGCGGATCGTTGGCGCGATCGCGATGACCGCGATCCTGCTCGGTGCGGCGATCGAGGCGGCGCGGCAATTGGGCGGCGACAGCGTCGCGGCGTTGCTGTTCCAGATCACCGAGCTTGGCGGGAAAGTGATCTTCGGCACGGTGATCATCGTTGTCGGGCTGTTCCTCGCCCGCATCCTCGCCGGGCTGGTCGGAAGTTCGACCGGCGAGGCGGGCTATGCCCAGACAATCGTCAAATATGCCATCGTCGCTCTGTTCACCGCGATCGGGCTGACCTTCATGGGGCTGGCCAACGAGATCGTGATGATCGCGTTCGGGTTGATCCTGGGATCGGCCGCGATCGCCACCGCCATCGCCTTCGGCCTTGGCGGGCGCGATTTCGCGGCGCGGATGCTGGAAGAATGGCAGGACGGCAACGCCCCGCCGGCGCGCCGCATCCCGCCGCGGCTCAAGCGCCCCGCGCCGGTTGAAGACGACAGCCAACCGCCGTTGGTGTGAGGCATTTCACCCGCACCGTCGCGATTGACTGGTCGGGAGCGAAGGGGGTTCGGCACAAGGGCATTGCGATTGCCGAGGCGCGGGCGGGTGCGCCGCCGCGCCTCGTTCGCCCGACGCACATCTGGTCGCGTCAGGAAGTGCTCGACTGGCTGATCTCGGAGGCGGCGAAGGAGCCGACCCTGTTCGGCTTCGATTTCAGCTTCGCGCCGCCGCTGATCGAGCGCGGCTCCTACTTGCCGGGCGAGAATGTCCCGTCGACCGCCCGCGAATTCTGGGCCTATGTCGACGAAATGTCGGACGATCCCGACCTCGGCGCGGCCAGCTTCCTGGAAACCGCGCACCGCAAGCATTTCTATTTCGGGATCGCCGACGGGGTGAAGGCCGACTTCGTCCACTTCCGCCAGTGCGACCAGCAATTGAACCGGATGGGCGGGCGCAAGACGGCATCCGCTTATGACGCCATCGGCGCGGCGCAGGTCGCCAAGGCGAGCTTTTCGGGAATGCGGCTGCTGCGCCATGTGGATGGCAAGGTGGCCATCTGGCCGATGAATGCGCTTCGCGACGGTCACAGCGCAGTGGTCGAAATCTACACCCGCATCTACATCCGCAACGCCGGCCTGTCGGGCAAGAAGATCCGCACCACGGCCGAGCTCAATGTCGCGCTCGCCGCACTTGGTTCGCCGCCGGTCAAATTGCGCAAGACCCCGACCGACCACCAGACCGATGCCCTGGTCACCGCGGCGGGGATGCTTGCCCACCTCGCCAACCCTCGCGCTTTCGATCCGCCCGGACTCACCTCGGAAATCGCGCGGACGGAAGGCTGGACGTTCGGGATAATCTAGTCGGCGAGCAGGGCCAGGAGCGCGAAACTCGCCAGCCAATGCTCGCCCATATAATCGCCCGCAATGTGCGGCATGGCGGCGGCGAGGTGGTCGTCGGCGGCGGTCAGCGCGATGGCGCGCTCCGCCTGCGGCAGTGCCGGAGCAATGCCCCGCCAGCACCAGGCGCGGCTGAGGTTCAATCCGTCGAGATGCGCGATCTTGCCGTCGCTGCGGTCGCTGACCGTGGCGGGGGTCAGCAGCGTGGCGGGATCGCCATCGGCGATGCGCGGAAGGAAGGCGGCGAACCAGGCGGCGAAATCGGCTTGCAGCAGGCAGCGCCGCATCAGCAGCGCCTCGGTCAGCGCGGATGACAGGAATTCGTCGCCCCCCGGCTCCCACGCCTGGCAATTGCGGTCCGCGGTGAATTTCTCGGACGACCACAGGCGGATCGCCTTGGCCAAAGCGGGATCAAACGCGTCGGCCCATTCGAGCGCGAGGATCCACGCAAAGGCCGTATTGTAATGCGTGCCGACGCGGATCGGATAGGTCAGCTTGGCGAGGTAGAGGTGGATGCGCTCGGCGAAGGCGCGGGCTAGCGGTTCGAGTTCGTGACCCCAATTATGGTCGCCGTGTCGGGTCGCTTCGAGATGGAGATAGAGCAGCCAGCCCCAGCCGTAAGGCCGCTCGAACCCCGCCGAGCCTGACCGGTCGAGATAGGCCAGTTCGACCGCCACTTTGCCCGACGTGAAACTGCTGTCCGCCAGCTCGGCAATTTTCTTGGCGTGGCGATTTTCCGGGGCGAGCCGGCGCAATGTCAGCAACGTCCACCAGCCATGGACGCAGCTGTGCCAGTCGAAACTGCCGTAGAATATCGGGTGCAGCGCGCGGGGGCTGAGCAGGTCGTCGGGACCGCCGATCACATGGTCGAGCTTGTGCGGATATTCGCGGGTGACATGGCCCAGCGCGATACCGGCGAAGCGGTCGGCGATGGCGCGGTCGAAGAAGATCATCGAAACGCCACCGCATAGATGATGATCGTGTTGAGCAGCAGCATCGGCAGCGCAGTCATGATCTGGGCGCGGATCACGCCATATTGGTCCTTCAGTTCGAGCAGCGCCGCAGGGACCAGATTGAAGTTGGCCGCCATCGGGGTCATCAGAGTCCCGCAGAAGCCCGCCAGCATCCCGACCGCACCGATCACCGCCGGATCGCCCCCGTGCTGGACGATCAGCAGCGGCACGCCGATCGCCGCCGCCATCACCGGGAAGGCGGCAAAGGCATTGCCCATGATCATCGTGAACAGCGCCATTCCGAGGGTGAAGATGGCGACGGTGATCAGCAGATTGCCTTCGGGAATGACCATCCCCGCGAGCGAACCGATCGCATCGCCGATCCCCGCAGCGGCAAACAATACGCCGAGCGCGGCGAGCATTTGCGGCAGCACCGCGGCCCAGCCGATCGAGTCGATCAGGCGGCGGCCTTCTTGCAACGGCGCGATCGGCGGCGGCCGCAGCCAGGCGTAAATGGTGGCCAGCGCGAGCAATACGCCGAGGGCGAGGAAGACATAGGTTTCACGCTTGGGTTCGATCCAGCCGGCTTGCCCAAGCGGCGTGTAATTATAGACCAGGGTGCCGACCAGCGCGACGGCGGGGATGATCAAAGCGGGGAGGAACAGGCGGTTGCCGAAGCGCGCCGAAAAGGCCTCGCGCTGGGCCTCGTCGGTGGTCGGCGGGTGGCCGCGGCCGAGGAAGTTGAACCCGCCGAGCGCGGCGAGAGCAAGCACCAGCAGGCCATTGCCGAAATCGCCGATCCGGTCACCGAGCAGCAGGCTGACTGCCATCAGTCCCCAGAAAGCGGCATTGCCGAAGTGCTTCGGATTGCTGCGGTCCGTGGCGCTGAGAATCGCGAAGGCGGCGAACATCAGCCCGGCGAGGATGTAGAGCCAGTGGAGGGTGATCATGGCGCTTTTGCCCCCTTGTCGGGGGAAGAACCGTCGTGAACGACTGCGTGGCCCCGCAAGGATCGCTCGAACCGCCACAGCCGGAAGCCGTGGATGATGAACGCGCCGATCGCCGAGGGAATCGCCCACAGCGCCAGTTCGAGCGGGGCTAGGTCGTAGCCGTAGGTCGCCAGAGTCGCCTGGATCAGCACGATCGATCCGATCGCGAAGAAAATATCCTCGCCGAAGAATAGTCCGACATTGTCGGTCGCGGCGGACATCGCCTTGACCCTGTCGGCCTCGTCGTCGGTCAGTTCGCCATGCTGTTTCTCCGCCGCCGCTAGCGCCATCGGCGCCACCAAAGGCCGCACCGTCTGCGGATGGCCGGCGGTCGAGTGGAGCCCGATCGCCGAAATGATTTGCCGATAGCCGAGGTAGAGGATCAGGAATTTGCCGACCGTGGCGCGCTTCATCGACCGAATTAGGGTCGCCGCGCGCTGCTGCAGCCCGAAGCGCTCGAGACTGCCGATCACCGGCAGCACGATCCACACGATGGCGATAATGCGATTGTCGTTGAATGCCTTGCCGAAGGTCGCGATGACCTCGACTGGATCCATCCCCGCTATCAGCCCGGTGGCGATCGCGGCGACCGTCACCACCAGCATCGGGTTGAACTTCAGCGCGAAGCCGACGACGACCAACAGGATGCCGATCAGTGGCCAGTAATTGATCATGAGCCCCCCTTTCCGTTTGTCCCGAGCGTAGTCGAGGGACGTTCTTGCCGCGAGGGACGTGTCTCGACTTCGCTCGACACGAACGGATTTGGGGCACCAAATCCTCCCCCGCCCGGCGTTTCGATGATGAAGCGGTCATCCACCTGCATTTCCGCCGACGCAGTTGCAGACAGCATCTCCACGCTTCCATCTCTCCGCTCGACCCAGTTGCGGCCCGGGGCGGCATCGCCGCCGCCAGCAATCCCGCGCGGCGCTACCTTGCGTCGATTGGCGAGGATATTGGCGCGCATTGGCTCGAGGAAGGTCAATTCGCGCACCACTCCGTCGCCGCCATGGTGCGCGCCCTTGCCCCCCGATCCGCGGCGGATCGCGAACCGGTCGAGCCGCACCGGCAGCCGCGTTTCCAATATCTCGGGGTCGGTCAGCCGGCTGTTGGTCATGTGGGTCTGCACCGCGTCGGTCCCGTCATGGTCCGGGCCCGCGCCCGAGCCGCCGGCGATCGTCTCATAATATTGGTAAGTGTCGTTGCCGAAGGTGAAATTGTTCATCGTCCCCTGGGATGGCGCGAGGCGGCCGGTGGCGGCGAACAGAGCGTCGGTCACCACCTGGCTGGTCTCGACATTGCCCGCAACCACCGCCGCGGGGAATGCGGGGCTGAGCATCGAATTTTCGGGAACGATGAGGGTGATGGGGCGGAGGCAGCCGTCGTTCATCGGGATGACGTCGTCGATCAGGGTGCGAACGACGTACAGCGAGGCGGCGCGGACGATCGAGCGCGGGGCGTTGAAATTGTCATTGAGCTGGGCGCTGGTGCCGGTAAAGTCGAACGTCGCGGCGCGCGATTGCCTGTCGATGCGGATCGCGACGCGGACTTCGGCTCCATTGTCCATCGCATAGGCAAATTTGCCGTCTTCGAGTCGGTCGAGCAGCCGCCGCACCGATTCCTCGGCGTTGGCGAGAACGTGGTTCATAAAGGCCGCGACCATTTCCGCGCCTTGTTCGCGCGCGGTCTGGACGAGGGTGTCGGCGCCGCGAACGCAGGCGGCGAGCTGCGCGCGCAGGTCGGAAATGTTGCGGTCGATGTTGCGTGCGGGGTGCTCTCCATTGGCCAGGATCGCGCGCATCTCGGCCTCTAGGAACCGCCCCTCGTCGACCATCAATTGATTGTCGATCAGCGCGCCTTCGTCGGCGATGGTCTTGCTGTCGGGCGGCATCGATCCGGGCGCGATTCCGCCGACATCGGCATGATGCCCGCGCGCCGCGACGAAGGCGTTTGGAAAATCCTCCCCGGGACGGGGAGGGGGACCGCGAAGCGGTGGAGGGGGTTTGCCACGTGGGCCACCCCCTCCGTCAGCTTCGCTGCCACCTCCCCGTCCCGGAGAGGAGTAGAATACCGGCACGATGACCGTGATGTCGGGCAAATGCGTCCCGCCGCGATAGGGATCGTTGAGGACGTAGGCATCGCCGCGCCGGATTCCGCGCCCGTCCCGGCCCTCACCCCGCGCCTCGATGATGGTGCGGATGCTTTCGCCCATCGACCCCAAATGCACCGGGATATGCGGTGCATTGGCGATCAGCGCGCCGGTCGCGTCGAACAAGGCGCAGGAAAAATCGAGCCGTTCCTTGATGTTGACCGAGGTCGCTGTGGCCTGCAACGCGACCCCCATTTCCTCGGCGATGGCCATGAACAGATTGTTGAAAATCTCCAGCCGCACCGGGTCGGCCGCGGTCCCCGCCGCGAGGGCGCGTTTGGCGGGGGTCGAGCGGGTCAGGACCAATGTTCCGTCATCGGCGCGGCGGCCACTCCAACCGAGCTCGACGACGATGGTC
The DNA here is from genome assembly GCA_046593565.1 of Sphingomicrobium sp. Classification (GTDB taxonomy): domain Bacteria; phylum Pseudomonadota; class Alphaproteobacteria; order Sphingomonadales; family Sphingomonadaceae; genus Sphingomicrobium. The sequence goes on from JBKJNP010000154.1 coordinate 6,727, forward strand.
GAGCTGTCGTCGAACACCAGGGCTGGCCCGGCGATTTCATCTCCCGCAGATTGATGGTCCGCCTCGGGACGCGGCGCCGGCGATGAAGCGATCGCTTCGACCACCAACGCCTCGACCACCGGCATCGCCTCGGGCTCGGCATAACCGAAGCGCTGGCGGTGGAGTTGGTGGAAGACATCGCGCATCACGCCGATCGGCCCGACATCAATTTCGATCGAGGAATCGCTGCCCGGCAGCCGCAGGCGCGCGCGTTTGTCGATGACGATTGCGGCGCGCTCGATTCCCTGCTCGGTGAGATCGTCAACCGCCGCTTGTTCGAGCTTATTCAGCGCCTCGCCGAAATTCACGTCGAGCGGCTTTATCCAGCTAGCCTCGCGAATCGCCTTGACGTCGGCGAGGCCGATGCCGTGCGCCGACAGCACCCCGGCGAGCGGGTGGATGAGTATCCGCGCGATTCCCAGCGCATCCGCCACCGCGCAGGCATGTTGTCCGCCGGCGCCGCCGAAACAGGCCATGGCGTAGAGCGTCACGTCATGCCCGCGCGCGATCGAGATCTTGCGGATCGCGGCGGCCATATTGTCGACCGCGATGGCGATGAAACCCTCGGCAATGGCGTTGAGGCTGCGTTGATCGTCGAGCAGGTCCGCCACCTCACGCAGCCGCGCCAGTGACGCTTCCAAGTCGAGCGGCTGGTCGCCATCCGGCCCGAACACCGCCGGAAAATGACCCGTGTCGATCCGCCCCAGCACTAGGTTGCAATCGGTCACGGTCAGCGGCCCACCCGCGCGGTAACAGGCCGGCCCCGGCTGCGCGCCCGCCGACTGCGGCCCGACCCGGAAGCGCATGCCGTCATATCGGCAGATCGAGCCGCCGCCCGCCGCCACCGTATTGAGCTGCATCATCGGCGCACGGATCCGCACCCCCGCGATAACGCTTTCCTCGGCCAGCTCGAACCGCCCGGCATAATGCGACACGTCGGTTGAGGTGCCGCCCATGTCGAACCCGATCAGGCGCGGCGTTTCGCCATCGGCAAAGTGCGTGCGGCTGGCGGCGACCATCCCGACCACCCCGCCAGCGGGTCCCGACAGCAAAGCATCCTTGCCGCGAAACGCCGCAGCGTCCGTCAGGCCGCCATTGGATTGCATGAATTGCAGCGGGGCCTCGCTTAGGCCGCGCGCCACGCGGTCGACATAGCGGCGCAGGATCGGCGAGAGGTAGGCATCGACCACGGTCGTATCGCCGCGCGATACCAATTTGATCAGCGGCGCGACTTCGTGGCCGACCGACACTTGCGCGAAGCCGAGACTGCGGGCGATCGCCGCCAGCCGCGCTTCATGATCGGGGTAACGCCAGCCGTGCATCAGTAGGATGGCTATCGCGTCAAAGCCCTCCGCCCGCAGCCGCTCGAACGCGGTTCGCGCCGCATCCTCGTCGAGCAACCGGATGATCGCCCCGTCGGCGCCAATCCGCTCGTCGATTTCGACCACCTTCTCGTGCAGCATCGACGGCAAGACGATGTGGCGCGCGAAAATGTCGGGCCGGGCCTGTGTGCCGATCCGAAGCGCATCCCCAAACCCACGCGTGATCGCCAGCGCGACGCGTTCGCCCTTGCGCTCGAGCAAGGCGTTGGTGGCCACTGTCGTCCCCATCCGCACCGCGGACAGCGTGCCGCCTTCTTCGGCCAGGATCCGCGCGATCCCCTCCAGCGCGGCATCGGCATAGGCGCGCGGATTGTCCGACAGTAATTTCATCACCCGCCGCCGGCCATGGTCGTTATGCGCGATAATGTCGGTAAACGTCCCGCCGCGATCGATCGCAAAAGTCCAGCCGCGGTCCACGGTTGCACTCAAGCATTTACTGCCCCGCGCCTCAATCGCGTTTCGCTGGACGCAGGCCGAGGCGAGAAGCTAAAGCGCAGCCGTCGCCGGATTAGCTCAGATGGTAGAGCAGCGGTTTTGTAAACCGAAGGTCGCGGGTTCGATTCCTGCATCCGGCACCATTATAAGAGTCTTAGTAGTTGATAATAATGTATATTCCTAGCAATCTAGAATTTCGTTCCCCCACTAATCCCCACGTCATTTGCGAAATTAGCCGGTTGACGATGGCGAACAGATACGCCCGCTGAAACCGCTTACATAAACATTCGCCGGCCCCGGGTGGCGTAGGCAGCGCTTCCGGACTTTTCGTTCGCAAAGTTTGCCTAGGTCCAGCCCCCCCGGGGGGGGGATAAACCTCTATTGCCTTGATGTTAGTGAAGGTGGCGCTCGGCCTTGTGAAAAAAAATTATAAATAGAGCCCGACGGCTGTGTCGCTAGAGTCTGGTAGAGCCCTATGCAGATTTGCTTGTGGCAGCGCTCGACCCAGGCGGACAGTGGCGCCGTGATTGCGCTAGCGTCTGGGCCGCAGTTCTAAATTGGCTTCGGCGCCGCAAACTCCCGCCGTTCGATCACGAAAGGCGACGGGATGAAACCGACCATCGTGCGGCCAAGGAGAAGAATGTGATGGCGCCCTACATTCGGCAAGATGTGAAAACGCTCCTTGCCATGATGGCGGCGTCGAGCCTGCCGCCTATCCATGAACTAACGCCGGTTGAAGCGCGAGCGATGCGGTCCCGATCGAAAGTCGAAACTGAACCGCCTATCGGCAAACTCGCTGTGATCCGCAATCTGTCTTGCCCAGGCCCGGCTGGAGAAATCCCGCTGCGGTTGTTCGACGCGCGGGCCAAGCGCGGGCCCGGGGACGTAATTGTGTTCACCCATGGAGGTGGCTTCGTATACGGCGATCTCGACAGCCACGCATCGCTTTGCGCCGAGATAGCAAGGGTGATGGACCTACCTGTGATTGCAATTGACTACCGACTTGCGCCAGAAACGCCTTTCCCGGGGGGCCCCGACGACGCGATCGCGGCGGCTCGGTGGATTGCCGCTAATGGTGTAGCAACGACGCGAGAGGCCAGGCGGCTGATTGTTATGGGTGACAGTGCGGGGGCAAACCTCGCTATTGTAGTTGCGGTAGCACTTCGCGATGATCCTGCTGCAGCGCCTGTTGCGGCGCAGTGCCTCATCTATCCGGTGACTGATGCGGTCTCCGATGAAGGAAGCGGGCACGATTTTTCAGAAGGGTTTTTCCTGACCCGCGCAGGGATGGACTGGTTCGATTCCCACTACTTGCCGTCTGGTACCGACTGGCGGCGCAATCCAGCAGTAGCGGGGCTTGCGGGGTTACCGCCCGCGGTGATCATGACAGCAAGCCTCGACCCGCTACGCGATCAAGGCCGGGCACTTGCTGGCGACTTAGCAAAGGCTGGCGGCGAAGTAGTGTATCTAGAGGCGCGTGGAACGATCCATGGCTTTTGGTCGATGAGGCAGTTGCTCCCCTCGTCGGAGGCGGACATCGCACGCTGCCTTGCCCACCTTAAGCTTTTGGCGGCCCCGTCTGTCTCGGAGCAGCAGAACTAATCGAGTTCGTGCTCAAAGAGACTGTTTGCTCGTCTCCGACCTCGGCCCAATGCAAGCTCCAGCTGCGAAGGATAACGGGACCTCGAACTAGCGTGCTTTTACCAATTGAAGCACCCCGAGCCCAGCAAGCAGGAGACCCGAGAGCGGCAGAAGGCCGATACGCTGCGAGTCGCTCGCTTCGGTCGCGAATTGCACGAGCAGCGGGCCGAGCCACATTGTGGCGGTGCCGGCGATGACGAACAGCCCAAAGAAAATTCCAATTCGGTCGGGCGGAGCAACGCGTGTAAGCATCGTCCGGCTCGACGAATAGGCAGCGGTCACAGTCACCGCGCCGAGAATGCTGGCGAGGATCAGTCCCAGCTCCGGCGCGGTAGTGAACATCGGGCCATTCCACAGCGGCGAGTGAGTGGCAGGGTCGTAAGTCTGGTAGAAGAATGACGAGCGGGTATTGCCTAGCAAAAGAAGCTGCGAAGCGATCACTCCGATGATCTCGATCGTCAGCGCTTTCTTGGCTCCCACCCGGCCGTCGAGCCATCCAGCCAGCAGTCCGCCAACAACCGAAAAACTGCTGAGGATCAGTCCGTAAGCAAGCAATTGCAGCGTCCCCCAACCCATTGCGCCTGCGGCGTAGATGCCGATGAAAATCAGGATTCCAGTGAGCCCGTCGGTGAACAACATCCGCGCACCGAGGTAGGTGAGTGCATCGCGGTGACCCCGCGCCTGGACGAACAAGTTCTTCAGGTCCCCGAACGCGAGACGAACGGCGCTGGTGAACTTTGCACCGGTCGCCGCAACGTCAGGAGCAAAGCGAAGCAGAGGAATGGTCAGCAGTGCGAGAAGTGCCGCAACGATCGGCCCGACAATGCGGTCGGTCTGGTGGGTGGTGGGATCGAGCCCGAACAAAGGTTGGAGGGGCACGAAACTCCACCCGACCTTACCCGGAAGCGCAAACGCCCACAGGCAGAAGGCGAGTAATGCCACCGAAATGAAATTCCCGAGGGCCAGGGCCAGGCCGGAGGCGGCTCCTGCCCGCTTCATTCCGGATGCAGGTAGAAGCAGCGCGTTGTGCAACGTCTCGGTGTAGGCGAACAGCGCGCCCAAGAGCGCGATAATGACGATGACGGTGGTGACGCTCAGCCCGCCCCCACCCGGCTTGGCGAACCACAGCAAAGCGATCAGCGGCACCATCAGCGCGACGACGCCCGCCAACCATGGCTTGCGCGGGCCAAGACGGTCGACCGTTGCACCCAGCAAAGGCGCGGTCAGCATGACCAGCCAGCCGCCATATTTCGCCCCCGACGCAACCAACGCCTGGCCTTGCACCGGATTGCCGATCACGCTCGTCACCAGATAAGGGACGAACACATAAATGATGATCAGGATGACGTACGGATCACGGCCGCCCTGGAACAACGCCCAGCTCCAGATCGCGCGGGTCGAGGCTTGCGACGCGGCGACCGTCATGGGCGGCGCGGCTCGAAGAAATTAAGCATGTCGGCCACCCAGCAAAACCCCTTAGCCCCCGGCCAGTACCGCCTGCACTATCCCCGCTGCCTTGGCGTATGGAGAATAGAAGGCCGAAATCATGTCGCCTTCACCGCGGATGACGACTCCACGCTGGTTGGAAAATTCGCGGAATCCCGCAACGCCGTGATGACGGCCCATGCCGCTCATGCCGCTGCCCCCGAAGCCGAGCGACGGAAGCGCGCCCTGCACCGCGCAGGTATTGATGCAGGCGCCGCCCGAGTGAGTCTGGTCAATTATTCGGCGGGTGAGTTCGGTGTCGTCACCGAATACATAGAGGCCGAGGGGGCGCTCGCCGGAATTGATTTCGGCTATCGCCGCTTCGAGATCGTCGTAGGGGACGACCGGAAGGATAGGACCGAAAATCTCCTCCTGCATGATGCGGAGATCCGGCGCGGGATCGACGACCAGCGACATCGGCATCCGGCGCAACGCGGAATCGGGCGCTTCGTCCGCCTCGAGCGTGACGATCCGGCCCTGCCGCCCGCGCGCTTCCTCGAGCATGTCGGTCAGCCGGGCGAAGTGTCGGGGCGAGATGATTCCAGTGCATTCGTCGCCGCGCGCATAGTCGGGCGCGGCTTCGGCCATAAACGCCTTCGCGTGGTCGACGAACGCATCGACTTCGGCGCGCTGGACCAGCGCGTAATCGACCGAAATGCACATCTGGCCGTTCTTGATGATCTTGGTGCCGATTACCGATTCGACGTTCGCCGCGGTGACCGAGCCGGGAGTCATGATCGCTGGGCATTTGCCGCCGAGTTCGAGCGTCACCGGAGTGAGATTAGCCGCTGCTGCCTGCATCACCTGGCGGCCGACATTGGGGCTTCCGGTGTAAAGCAGATGATCCCACGGGGTCGCGGAAAATGCCTGGGCGAGGTCAAGCCCGCCGACGACGACATGGACGAGATCGGGATCGAACGTCGCCGCCACCATCTCCCGCAGCAGCTCGCCGCACGCGGGGGTATATTCGGACGGCTTGATGATAACGCGGTTGCCCGCGGCGAGCATTTCGATCAGCGGCCCGACTGACAGGTCGAACGGGAAGTTCCACGGCACAATGTTCCCGATCACGCCCTTGGGCTGATATTGGACGAAGGCCTGCGCACTGCCGTGAAACGCCGCGTCGGTCTCGCGATCCGACGGCTTCATCCACCCTTCGAGTTTCTCAAGGACGTATTGCGCGCGGCCGACCACGCCGAGCACTTCGATGAGGTCGGATGCAGGGCGCGGATGAGCACCAAAATCGCTGACGAGCGCGTCGCCGATCCGCTCGCGGTTGGCCATCATCATGCCGATCAGCGCCATCAGGCGCTCGCGCCGAGTCTCAATTGCCGGGGTGCGGTCGGCGGCAAAGGCTTTCTTCTGCACCGCGAAGGCGCTGGCGAGTTCCGCGATCGCCCTATTGTCGTCGTCGCCAAGGACCGGAGGATTTGAAACGCTTTCAAGGATCGACATTATTTTTCCTCCACACTCATCGCAGCCAGGAGTGCGGTGCGCTCTTCCCTGATGAGTTCAGGCTCATCGACCACTTGCCGGTGGAAAGCGCGCAGTTCCTCCGGGACGTACCAATGAAGCTTATCCTGATGATACGCCTCCCATACCGTTTTTGCGACTTCCGCCGGGTTGATCAGTCGCCACATGCCGTCGGGCGGCGCCATTGCGCGCATCTGGTCACCGAGCAGCGGCGTGTCGATCAGGCCGGGGAGGAGATCGGAAGCACGCACTCCATAGCGTTTCAGCTCGATCGACAATGCTTCGGTCAAACCGCGCACTGCATGCTTGGTTGCCGAATAAATGCTGATCCCGGCGGTGCCGAAGATTGCCGACGACGACGACATGTTGAGCAGCAGCGAACCCGGCGTATTGCCCAGCAAGGGGGTGGAAACGCGCGCGCCAATGATGACGCCCATCAGGTTTATATCGATGATCCGCTTGATTTCAGCCCACGGCTGCTCGTCTAGTAATCCGCTTGCGGCGATGCCCGCATTGTTGAACATCAGGTCAAGCGTTCCGCCCGTCGCGTCCCCGAAGCTGGTCATCGCCGTGGCGAAAGCATCCGGATCGGCGACGTCGAGCGACGTGAAGATGCCGTTGACGTCGCCAATTTCGCTCTTGAGCGAATCAAGCCCTTCTTGGTTGACGTCATACGCCCCGACGAACCAGCCGTTGCGCGCGAATAACAGCGCGGTAGCGCGGCCCATCCCCGACGCCGCGCCGGTGATGAAAATCGATTTGCGCTGCTCAGTCACAAGCTGGTTCCTTGTCCGAATGGGCATGCGCCCCGTCGAGTTCGAGTCCGTCGAACGTCCCCGCCTCGCGCCACTCGCGAAGGATGTTGAGGAAGGCAACCGGCCCCCCCCCGAACGGCAGATTGCGATCCGCTGCGGCCGAGCGCTGGCCTTCGTTATTGTAGAAGCCCGGCGTGCATTGTTCGAGGAAGGCGCGGCGCGTCTCGCTCAGATCGAGGATTGCCTGGACCCACCGCTGCTCGGCTTCGGCAGTTGCTTCCACAGTTTCGACGCCGCGCTCGCGCGCGCTTTTAACCAGGTAAGCGAGATGCTTCGATTGTTCGTCGATCATGTGCGGGAAGTTGACCGACATGCCCGATTGAGTCTGGCTCATCACGAAGCAGTTTGGAAACCCGCGGCTGTGCATGCCGTGGAACGAGATCATTCCGTCGGCCCATTTGTCGTGAAGCGGCTGGCCGTCGACGCCGATGACTTCAAAGCCCGAGCGCTTTGAATAATCAGTCGCGGTTTCAAAACCAGTGGCGAAGATCAGGCAATCGATTTCATGCGTTTCGCCGCCGGCGACGATAGCTGTCGCGGTGATTTCCTCCACGCCTCGACCCTTGGTGTCGACCAACGCAACATTGGGACGATTGAAGGTCAGCAGATAATCGTCGTGGAAGCAGGGCCGTTTGCAATGCAGGCTGTACCACGGCTTGAGCGCATCAGCGGTCGCCGGATCTTCAACGAGTTCGTCGATTCGGTCGCGGACCTTGGCCATGGCTTCCAGATCGGCTTCCTCGAAAATATCCTCCGGACTGCGGGTCGGGTCGGCAGCGAACTTCTCGCGCGCGGCCTTGGCGAGGATCGTCCAGCCGTCGCCAACCAGATCGGGTACATGGAGATCGCCAGTGAACTGGCAGGTGAAACTTTCGATCCGCTCCTTCTGCCAGCCGGGCTTGAGGCTGGCATACCAGTCGGGATCGGTCGGGCTATTATTGCGCAGGTCGAGCGCGGAAGGCGTACGCTGGAACACCGACAAATGCTTGGCCGATCGAGCCAGCGGCGGGATGCACTGCACCGCGGTCGCGCCGGTGCCGATAATGCCGACCCGTTTATCCTTGAGCTTGTCCATCGGTTCGGTCGCGCTGCCACCGGTGTAAGCATAGTCCCAGCGACTGGTGTGGAAACTGTGTCCGGCAAATCCATCAATGCCGGGAATATCGGGCAGTTTCGGGCGATTGAGTGGGCCCGTGGTGAGAACAACGTATTGCGCTTCGAAGCTGTCGCCCCGATCGGTTTCGACCTGCCAACGCGCGGCATCCCCATTCCATGCAAGACGCGTGACTTGAGTCGAAAAGACCGCCTCGTCATAAATGCCGAAGTGGTTCGCGATCCGGCGGCAATACTCGCGGATCTCGGCCGCCTTCGAGTAACGCTCGAGCGGCATGTACCCTGTCTCTTCGAGCAACGGCAGGTAGATGTAACTTTCGACATCGCATGCCGCGCCGGGATAGCGGTTCCAGTACCAGGCACCACCGACATCGCCGCCCGCTTCAACGATACGAACCTTTTTTACTCCCGCCTCGCGCAACCGCGCCGCGGTGAGCAAGCCACCAAACCCACCGCCGACGATCAACACATCGACTTTATCAACGATAGGGTTTCGCGGAACGGGTGTAGTGTATGGGTCCGAAACGAGATCCGGAGACACTTCTGCAATGTCGCGATAGCGACGGTCGCCGGCTTGCTCTCGCCGCTCACGTTCACGAGCGTAGCGCTTGCGAAGTTCGTCGAAGTCCAAACTGGACGGATCCACGTCGGCCATTTCTACTCCCATTATGACGTCAGGTGCCCTAGCTTGGACGCGAGGGTTACAATCCAATCAAAACTTCTTTCGGGCGGTCACGCCGTAGGTTCGCGGCTGGATCGGGAAGCCACTGAAGCTTCCATCCTGAGCAACCGTTGGGAAGCTGGTGATCAGGCTCTCGTGATTGGTAAGATTGCGAGCCCACAGCATGACTTCGATCCGCGGCTTGGTGAGGATCAAGCCAAGGCTCGCGTTGACGTTGCTTAGCCCATAGGTCGAAATCCCTGGCGGAGTCGTTTCCGACAAAGGGACCTTGCTAGCGTAGTCATACTCACCGCGAAGATAGGCTTCGAAACTATCCGAGAAACGATGTGATAGGGTTGCGGACGTGGAAAAGCTCCATTTGGAGATGCCTGCCGGACGTTCGCCTGACAGGTCCCGGAAAAGCGGTCGTCGGCCAGTCAACGGATTAATTGGGCATCGCACGGTATCGTAAACGACGCACACCGCTCGTTTGAAACTGTCGTATTTCGGGTCAAGATAGGTAACCGCTCCCGTCAGCGACAGCCATTCGATCGGTCGATAGGCCGCGTCGATCTCGAAACCCTGGACGGATTGTTTGCCGGCATTGACGAGGGTGAATGCCGTGCCGGTGTAGAGGTTCGACTGGAAGCCCTTAATGGTCTGTTTGAAGATTGCGAGATTGAGATAACCGCCGCGGAACCTGCTTTTCAATCCGGCCTCGAATAGCGAGACATTTTCGGGATCGGCAGATCGCCCCACGCCATCAGGATTGGGGGGGCGGCTATCGGACGAGAGGTTGTACGCTCCTGCTTTCCATCCCGTGGAATGGCTGAGGTAGAGGTTGATCGGACCAAAATCATAGGCAGCCCTCAGCGCGTAAGCGATCTTATTGTCTTTGAGGACGCCCGACTCAATTGCGTTCGGGAAATTCACGGGCCCGTGATTGGGCGTGTCCCCGTAGAAGAATTGTAACCCGCCCAAGGCACCAAATGCATTTGCAGGCACCCCAAGAAACGGAAGCTCTGGCACGTTTTGCAGATTGAGCGACGAGAACGGGTCTTCAAGGACGATGTCCGACGAGGCCTCTTTGCGGTCGCTGAGATAGGCCAGCCCGGCAGTCAATGTCAGTTTGTCCGTAACCTCATAATCGACCTGCCCAAAGATCGAAAATGACGTCTGATCCAGTTTGAAAGGAATTAGGATTCCCTGGCCGGGCTGGAAATAGGTCAGCCCTGGAACGATCGCCGGATTGACGAAACTCTGCAACGTTTCCAGCAGACTGATATTGCCCCCGGCCAGCCCGTCGGCATAGGCGCGGATATCGGTTCCGTACCGGATATCCTGCCGCAGGTTGAGTTTTTCCTTCATGAGGAAAGCCCCGACTAGCCAGTTGAAACGGCCGTCGCCTGCCGAGGCCAGTCTAACTTCTTGGGTGAAAGTCTTGGTGCGCACGCGATCCGTGCGATTGGCAAGGTCAGCCCCGGTGAAGTCCACATCCTCGGCAGACGAGTTAAGTTGATTCCGGTAAGCAGTGATCGATGTCAGTTTGGCAAACCCAAAGTCGTAGTCGACTTGGGCGGAGATACCCTTCCCGATAATCTTGCTCTCTGGATCGGTATTGAGGACGGTCTCGTAATCGAACTTTCGATCAGGATCACCGACCGGTTGACCAAGTCCGAACGGAGCGGGCGCGCCGATAAACTGGGTGGCCGGCCCATTAAACAAGGAAACTACACCGCAGCAGGCTTCCTTGATGCGGCTGTAATCCGCGATCACGCGAACCGAAAGCGCCGAGGTCGGCTGCCAAAGGAAATCGCCACGAAGCGAGAAACGATTGCGGTCGTTGATGTCGTTGCCGGTCGTCAAATTTTCGAAATAGCCGTCACGCTTGCTCACGCTTCCAGACAACCTGACCGCAAATGTATTGGAGATGGGTCCGGTGATGGTGCCCTTGAGCAGCCTCGAATCGTAATTGCCGACGCTTGCCTCAACCTCACCGCCGAGCGTAAATTGCGGCTTCTTTGTAATGATGCTGATCGCGCCGGCCGACACGTTTTTGCCAAACAACGTCGACTGCGGGCCGCGCAACACCTCAATGCGCTCAATCTCGGGAAGATCGTCGAGCGCCGAGAATGACCGGGAACGGTAAACCCCGTCGATAAAGACACCGACCGAGCTTTCGATCCCGAAATTGCCGTTGCCGTTGCCGAAGCCCCGGATGATGAAATTGGTTTGCGCGGCCGCGTTCGATTGGGCGACCTTCAGAGAGGGAACGATCGACTGCAAATCGACTAGGTCACGAATTTGCGCCTTGTCGACCGTGTCCTCGCTGGTAACGGACACTGAGATCGGCACGTCCTGGAGGGTCTGCTCGCGCTTCGCGGCAGTGACTACGATCTCGGGCTCGTCTGCCGTCGGAGCTGCCGTTACCTCAGTAGTTGCTTCCGGCGCCGCCGGCGCTGCGTCTTGCGCAATTGCGGGCGTGGCCGCGATAACAGCGAATAGAGACACCCCGACGAAATAGGTCGCTCTCATGACTTTTCTCCCTCTCCCCGCCGACACCCTGTTCCCGGGCATTCAACGATCCAAGAGAAAACTTATGTCAGCCTAGAATTTCTAATGCAAGCTAGATTTAATATAATCATTCCTGGCACATCATTTTCATTTTAGGAGTGGCTCCGTGAGCAAATCGCCTTCCAGTTCGTCCAGACAGATCGCACGAGCGGCGGGGCCAAAGGCGACCACTGAAAAAGATCGGCCAAACCGCAAGTCGGAAAAGAAGCGCGCCGAGATCATTCACGCCGCAATCGAGGTCATAAACGACCGCGGCTATGCCCAATCTACGATGACGGACATCGCAGCGAGCCTCGATCTGCGCGACGCGGCGCTCTACTATTATTTCGAAAGCAAGCAGGCGTTGGCGCATGCCTGTCATCTGCATTCGCTCGGCATTTTCGAGCGGCTACTTGACGAAGCTCAGGCGAGCCCAGTCTCTGGATTCGACAAGATCACGCGGTTCATTCGGGGCATGCTGGAAGACTCTGAACGCAATGGCCCACAGTTATATTTTGGAGATTACACATATCTTGCCGATCCTCAGCGGACTCAAGTGAAGGATTGGGCTGATCGCTTAACTTGCATGTTTGAAGGGTTTTTCGAGGAGGGGATGGCCGACGGATCAATCGTCCAATGCGAACCTCATGTCGTCGTGCAACTCCTTCTGGGCATGCTGATCTGGCTTGCCAAGTGGGTACCGTCGATCGAAGGGATGACCGTCGATCGACTCATGTCGGCAATCAGCGTGGCAAGCCTTGAAGGCCTTGATGCGAACGGCAGCAAAAATGTCTTACGATGACGATCCGGGACAGCCGAGCATGATGATCCGGGCGTAGCTCCATGGTGCGAATTCTTTCGGGGGACTGCCTATTTCTGGTGCCCCAGCCGTTAAAACCGAAACGCCTACTTATCCACAATCTTATGCACCAATTCACCCCCGCATTTCGCTCGCGAGGGCCTTTTTAGGCCTAGCGAATCGGCTGCGAAGCTGCTCTAACAATCAGGTGGTTGCGGTCCTCGGATCGAAACGTCGAGGTCTTCGGATCGGAACGTGGAGAGCCAAGGAACGAAATCATGGAGCCCCGGATACTTCGGTATCCGGGGCTTTCTTATTTCCGGCTCCCCGGCACCCGCCGGCGGGGCCTTTTTTGTGCCTCGCGAAAGTCGGAGCGATTTTTTTGCAGGGCGCGGGAACCGTTCTGCGGGTTCGTCGTTAAACTCTCGTGGTTCATCTCTTCGGAGGCGAACCATGGAGCCCCGGTTACTTCGGTAACCGGGGCTTACTTGTATCTGCGCTACAGCGCGCCCGCCTCCACATTCGCCAATTCGATCCGCGCCGACGTGTCGGCCAGCGGATATTTATTCCCGTTGGCGCAATTGAACAGGACGACCCGCTCTCGCCTGCCGACCAGCCCACGCTCCAGCGCCAGTCGCCACCCGGCCAGCACCGCGCCGCCCTCGGGGCATAGCAGGAAGCCATCGTCCCGCGCCGCGTCGCGCACCGCCTCGCCGATCATCGCTTCGGGCACTGCCAGCGCAGCGCCGTTGCTGGCCCGGACCGCGCGCAATATTAGGAAATCGCCGACAGCTTTCGGAACGCGGATCCCGGTGGCCATCGTCGCCGCGCCGTCCCAGCGGGTGGCAAATTCTTCGCCCGCTTCGAACGCGCGGACGATCGGCGCGCAGCCTTCGGCCTGGATCGCAAACATCCGCGGCCGCTGCGGCCCGATCAGCCCGATTGCTTCCAGCTCGTCGAACGCCTTCCACATGCCGATCAGCCCAGTCCCGCCTCCGGTCGGGTAGAAGATGGCGTCGGGCATCTGCCAGGCGAGCTGCTCGGCCAGTTCCAGGCCCATCACTTTCTTGCCCTCGATCCGGTACGGCTCCTTGAGCGTCGAGCAGTCGAACCAGCGCCCCTCCGCAGCGCCCTTCCCCACCAGCGCACCGCATTCGTCAATCTGTCCGTCGGCGACATAGACTTTTGCGCCATAGGCGGCGGTTTCGGTAATGTTGATGGCGGGCGTTTCGGCGGGACAGATGACGATCGTCTCGATCCCGGCGCGCGCGCCGTAGGCCGCCAGCGCCGCCCCGGCATTGCCGTTGGTCGGCATCGCGATCCGCTTCACCCCGAAATGCTTTGCCATGCTGACCGCCATCGCGAGGCCGCGTGCCTTGAACGATCCGGTCGGCAGTCGCCCCTCGTCCTTGACCAGCGGGGCGCGAGCGCCATGTCGCTTGCCGGTCACGTCGAGGGTGACCAAAGGCGTCTCGGGCTCGCCCAGGCTGACCGCCTCCGCGCCGACCGGCAGCGGCAGCAGTTCGCGCCATTTCCACATTCCCGGCTCGCGCGCGGCGAGCGCGTCCGCGGTCAGCAGGCCCCGCACCGCATCGAGATCGTAGCGCGCCAGCAGCGGCTTTCCCGCCGTGGAAAGGTTGTGCAGCCGGTCGGAATCGTAGCGCTCGCCGGTCAGCGAGCATTCGAGGTGGGTCAGGAACATGGGTTACAAGCCTTTGGGGTCAGCAATGGTCGCAATCGTCGCCGCGCTCGACCGCGCGCTCGACCTGGATGGTCGAATGGTCGATGCCGAACAATTGGTGGACGTAGGCATTGGCCTGGCGGAGGATCAGGTCGCGGTCGACCGCATCGTCGACCTGGAGGTGGACGGTCATCGCCGTCTCGGTGGTCGACAGCGACCAGATGTGGAGGTGGTGGGTGCCGACCACGCCGGGCAATTTTTCGAGCGCGCGGGCGACTTGGTCGGCTTCGATGTTCTTGGGCGTGCCGGCCAGCGTCATCGAGGTCGATTCGAGCAATAGCCCCCATGTCCCCCACAAGATGACCCCGGCGACGACCAGGCTGACGACCGGATCGATCCAGCGCTCGCCGGTCAGCAATATGGCGAGGCCCGCGACGACCACCGCCGCTGACACCGCGGCATCGGCGACCATGTGGAGATAGGCGCCGCGAATGTTGATGTCGCCGTGGCGGCCGCGCGCGAACATCAAGGCGGTGAGCCCGTTGATCACGATCCCGACCGCTGCGACCGCCATCACCGTCGTGCCGTTGGACGGTTCGGGCGCGATCAGCCGACGGACCGCCTCGGCGATGATTCCGCCGACTGCGACCAGCAGTAGCAAGGCGTTGATCAGCGCGGCGAGGATCGAGCTTTTCTTGAGGCCGTAGGAAAAGCGCGGGCTCGGCCTGCGCTTGACCAGCATCGCGCCGACATAAGCCACTACCAGCCCCAGCACGTCCGACAGATTGTGCCCGGCGTCGGCCAGCAGCGCCATCGAATTGGCGGCGAAACCATAGATGGTCTCGACGACGACGAACGTCAGGTTGAGGATGATGCCGATGATGAAGGCGCGACCGAAATTGCCGCCATGGTCGTGGCCGTGCCCGACATGATGATGGCCAGCGCCCATCATGGTTGGGATAAAGCTCGCCCCCAGATCGTCAAGCCTACGTCTTTCCACGAAAAAGCGGCCCGGAAGGTGGGTTCCGGGCCGCTTCACGGTGCGGCATGTCGGGGAAGGCATGCCACGGGGACTAGTTTAAAGGTCGATGCCGGCGGCGATCGCTTCGAGCTTGCGGACGCGTTCCTTCAAATCCGCAATCTCGATCCGGCCGCCGGTGGGGGGCATGGTCGCCTCCGCCCTGCCGTTGACCAGTTCCAGCCGCTTCAGCTCGAGCCAGCCCTGCCATCCCTTGAGCGTGGCCCAGGCCGCGATGCCGATGGCGCACATCAAACTCGCTGCGATCAATCCGGTAGCCAGTGGGTCGAACATCATTTTTCCTCCCGCAGCGCTTCGATCTCCCGCGCCAGCTCATGATCCTTCTGGGATGCGATGTGGTGGTCGATCGCCATCATCCGGCGGTCGGTTTCGTCGAGCTCGGTGCGCATCGCATGGACGCTCGGTCGAACCGTTCCGACGTCCGCCATCCGCTCGTAATCGGAGCGGCGATCGTCACCGCGATCAGCCTTTTTCTTCTGCATATGCAGATAGATGCCGCCGCCGATGTAGGCGATGATGGCCAGCTTCCAGCTCACCAAAATGGCCACGGCGATGAGGCCGATGCGCAGGATCGTCGGGTCGATGTTGAAAATATCGCCGAAGGTCGAGCAGACGCCGGCGATCTTCTTGTCGCGGCGATTGAGTGAATAATTTGACGGCATGTCGCGGTCCCCTTTCGATCAATTCTTCGCCGCAAGTGCGGCTTTCAATTCTTCAAGCTCGGCGTCGACCTGGTCGGTGGCGCGAAGCTCGGCGATTTCTTCCGCGAGGCTTTTCGGCCCGGTCAGGCCCATCGCCTCGGCATAGCCTTCGGCGAGGTCGGCCCGGCGTTCGAGCACATCGAAGCGCGAGAAGGCGTCCTCGGTCCGGCTACCGTGCAGCATCTCGCTCGCCCGGGCGCGGTGAACTGCGCTTTCGATGCGATTGGCGATG
>JBKJNP010000189.1:0-2654 GCA_046593565.1 Sphingomicrobium sp.
TTGCGGGCGGCTATGCCGGAGTCCCGATTGCGGCGCGTGCGCCAGTCCGCATGATCCAGGCGATCGTCGGCACAGCATTGATCGTCGCCGCCTTTTTCTACGTCTTGTCGAACCTCGCCCTGATGCCGCCCGGCGGGACCGCGACCAGCTTGCCGTTGACGCTTGCCGTGGTGACCGTCGTGGCGCATTTCGTCTTCGGGGTGTTGCTCAGCTTTGGCGTCGGCAATTATGCGCCGACGCTCGCCATGCTCAGCTTGATGGGGATGGATCCGCGTCTCGCATTCCCGATCATGGCCGCCGCCGCAGGATTCGCCGGGACGACCGCCGCGGCGCGCTGCATCCGCACCGTCAAACTTGACCTCAGATTGGTCCTCGGCCTCACCCTCGGCGCCATCCCGGCGGTGCTGGTCGCCGCCTTCATCGTCAAGGAAATGCCGCTGACGATGCTTCGCTGGCTGGTGGTCGTGGTGGTGACCTATGCCGGGGTGACCTTGCTGGTGACCGCCGCCCGGCGCGCCAAGCTGGTGCCCGACGACGCTGCCCAAACCGCCATCACCGACTGACGGCTTTTCGCGTCGCCATGCGATTGATCGCCCCGTGCTGCGTTGCAGCAACGGCCAGTTTCCGCTAAGGGCGCGGCAACTCCATTTCCGGGATAAATCAATGACCTCTCGCAACGTGGCGATCATCGCCCACGTCGATCATGGCAAAACCACGCTCGTCGACCAGCTTTTCCGCCAATCCGGCACTTTCCGCGACAACCAAAGAGTCGAGGAAAGAGCGATGGATTCCAATGACTTGGAGAAAGAGCGCGGGATCACCATTCTGGCCAAGTGCACCTCGGTCGAGTGGCATGGCGCGGACGGCATTACGACCCACATCAACATCGTCGACACCCCGGGTCACGCCGATTTCGGTGGTGAAGTGGAGCGCATCCTGAGCATGGTCGATGGCGTGATCCTGCTGGTCGACGCTGCCGAAGGGCCGATGCCGCAGACCAAGTTCGTCACCGGCAAAGCGCTCGGCCTCGGCCTCAAGCCGATCATCGTGGTCAACAAGATCGACCGCCCCGACGCCCGCGCCGCCGAAGTGCTCGACGAAGTGTTCGAACTGTTCCTGACGCTCGAGGCGAATGACGAACAGCTCGACTTCCCGGTGCTCTACGCGTCGGGCCGCAACGGCTATGCGGGCCTGACCGACGACGTCCGCGAGGGAACGCTGACGCCGCTGTTCGAGACCATCGTCGACCATGTCCCGGCGCCCTCGGCCGACCCCGATGGCCCGTTCAAATTCCTCGTCACCCTGCTCGATCGCGACAATTTCCTCGGTCGCATCCTGACCGGCCTGGTGTTCTCCGGATCGATCAAGACCAACGCCCCGATCCATGCGCTCGACCCCGACGGCAAGATCGTCGAGACCGGCCGCGCGTCCAAGATCATGGCCTTCCGCGGGCTCGAGCGGGTGCCGGTCGAGGAAGCGCATGCGGGCGACATCATCTCGATCGCGGGCCTCACCACCGCGACCGTCGCCGACACCATCGCCGACCCGTCGGTGACCGAGCCGCTCCACGCCCAGCCGATCGATCCGCCGACCCTGTCGATGCGGTTCGCGGTCAACGATTCGCCGATGGCGGGCCGCGAGGGCAAGAAGGTCACCAGCCGCATGATCCGCGACCGCCTGTTCCGCGAAGCCGAATCAAATGTCGCGATCAAGGTCACCGAGAGCGCCGACAAAGACAGCTACGAAGTCGCCGGTCGCGGCGAGCTCCAGCTTGGCGTGCTCATCGAAATGATGCGCCGCGAAGGCTTCGAACTCGGCATCAGCCGCCCCCGCGTGCTGTTCCGCGAGGACGAGGCGGGATCCAAGACCGAGCCCTATGAGATCGTCGTGATCGACGTCGACGACGAATATTCGGGAACGGTCATCGACAAGATGGCGCTGCGCAAGGCCGAGATGACCGACATGCGTCCGTCGGGCGGCGGCAAGACCCGCATCACCTTCTCGGCGCCGTCGCGCGGCCTGATCGGCTATCACGGCGAATTCCTCAGTGACACGCGCGGCACCGGAATCATGAACCGCCTCTACGAGAAGTACGGACCCCACAAGGGCAAGATCGAGGGCCGCAAGAACGGCGTGCTGATTTCGAATGGCTCGGGCGAAGCGAACAATTATGCGCTCGGCCCGCTCGAGGATCGCGGCATCCTGTTCGTCGCGCACCAGGAGGCGCTTTACGAGGGCATGATCGTCGGCGAGAACGCCAAGCCGGACGATCTCGAAGTCAATCCGATGAAGGCCAAGCAGCTGACCAACTTCCGCGCGAGCGGGGGCAAGGACGATGCGATCCGGCTGACCCCGCCCAAGCGGATGACGCTCGAGCAGGCGATTGCCTACATCGACGATGACGAGCTTGTCGAAGTCACGCCGACGTCGATCCGACTGCGCAAGCGTCACCTCGATCCGCATGAGCGCAAGAAAGCCAGCCGGAGCAAAGTCGCGGCATAAATTCCGCGCTAACTCAACAAGTTGCGCAACTGACCCCGCGAGAGGCTCGACTCGTCCCTAAGCGGTTGAGCGCGAATAGATTTGCGTTATGTGCAGTGCAACATTTTAGAGCGAGTGGTCCCCCCAGCGAATGATCGCGGGCCGGGACCCGG
>JBKJNP010000198.1:0-12968 GCA_046593565.1 Sphingomicrobium sp.
CGAGGATCGAATTCGTCCCGATGCAATCGTCGAATCCCAATTGCTCGGCGATAGCGACGGCGTAGAAGCGGTAGCTGGCGGTGGCCATCACCACCCGCCGTCCCTCGGCCTTGTCGCGCGCGATTGCGGCGCGAGCGCCGGGGCGGATGTTGTGGCGAAGCGTCGAATCGGCAAACGACTCAACCAGCGGCCCAAGCACTGCGGGATGAGTCTCGCCTCCGAGAAGGAGCCAGTGGTTGATTTCCTTCAGCCGCCCGCGATCGATGATCCTGGCGACGTAGAGCAGCATCGACACCATCACGAGCGGGATCGTCAGCAGCCGCCATGGCGCCCGCTTCGCGGCGCAATGCAGCAGGAACGGCGTCCAGGTCGCGCGCCGCGTGATCGTTCGGTCCATGTCGTAAATCGCCAGATCGGTCATGTTTTGCCCGCGATGATGTCGTTGACCAAAGCAAGGTCAACCGGCTTGTCGACATCGACAGCCGCCAACGGATTGCTCATTTCCACTGCACGGATCGTCATTCCTAATTTGCGTCCCATCGCCGCCAACACCTGATCCAACGTCCGAAGTCGTAGCAACCCCAGCAATCCGGGCACCCCCAGCGCGGCGAGCAACTTCCAGCCCTTCTTGCGATCCTGTTCAATCTCACGCCACAGCCGAACCGCGCGCGCCGCCTTGGGTGATCCCAGCGCGAACAGATTAGCTCCAGAATAAGCCCCGCCGCGAAACCCGACCCAGGTACGCTTGGTCTGCGGCAATCGCGCCATCAGCGCGCGCCGCTCGACCAGCCCGATCGCCACGTCCGCGCCGTCGGCCCGGCAACAAAGATCGTCGATCATCGCGTTGTCGAGCAAGGCATGGTCGGCGGTCGTGACCAGCAGCGGATATTGCGTTGCCGGGTCGGCCAGGATCGCCTCCAGCGTTGCGGCAATGGTCGCGCCGGATGGTTCAATCGTCAACCGCTCATCCTTGGGCAGCACAGGGTCCAGCAACGCTCCGTCCTGCGCCAGCACCCGCACTCGCTCGACCTTGGCATTGCCCAGCAACGCCCGCACCGGTCGCGCGATCATCGGCTCGCCTGCTACCGGGATCAGCGCCTTGGCCTTCACGCCATTTGCCTCGGCGAACGGATCGCCCCCGGGCCGCGACCCTGCCAAAAGCAGCGCTGTCCAGCCCGTCAATTTGGCCAGCCCATCAGGCGAGCCAGCTGCTCAGCACCTGGCCGCGTTCGGCCCGGGCATTGGCCTGCGCCAGCCGCACACAATGGAAGATCAGCGATAGCATCGTCCACAAGGCGACCAGCTCCAGCCCCATGTCGGGGCGGCGGAACACCAGGCTGACCAGCAGGATGATCATGTTCGGGTTGCGCCGCGCGGTGACCAGCCGGAAGCGGCTGTCGAGCGGCTGCCAGACATGGATGTGCATCCCGAACTTGCGCATGAAGATGCCTTCGACGAAGCGCTGGACGACATAGCCGCCGACGATCGCCAGCACGATCAGCACTTCGTAGACCCGCTCGAACGGGTCGCCATGATAATTGAGGCCCTCGGCCCACGCCCACCACCAGAAGGGCGGGTGAATGAGGTCGATGCCATGGTCGAAGATATTGCCCCACCACGACGACTGGCCGGTGCAGCGCGCCAGCTTGCCGTCGACCGTATCGAGCACCATGAAGCCGAAGCCGGTCGCCATGCCAAGCCAGTAATCGCCGCGCGCGAACAGCCAGATGGTGACGACGCACAGTATCGCGCCGATCAGCGTGATCTGGTTCGGGGTCATTCCGACCCGCGCTGCCCAGCGCGTCAAATGAAATGCCAGCCGCCGCCACAGGTAGAGCGTCAGGAAGTCGGTTACGCCCTTGTAGCTTGCGTCATAGGCCGCGCGTTCGACCGGTTCGGGGTCGGCGGCGTCAAGCCGGAGTACGAACGGCCGTTCGCGCTTCCGCAGCTCGTGATTGTTGAGTTCGGTCGTTTCCGCGTCGAGCCGGTCGAGCTCGGTCCCGGTCCACGCCTTGTCCTGTTCCATCGCCGCGACGATCGGCGCGGCGTCGATATGCGCTGGGACGTGCGCCAGCACCGCCCGATCACCCAGCATCAGCACGCTGCCCGGACGCTTGGCGATCGCCGCCAGCCATGCCGGATCCCACGCAAAATCGAGATCGGACAGCAATACCGCCTGGCCCGGCCGCGCGCCGCTCGCGCAGTCGAGCTTGGCCTTGGCCGCCAGCCGCCGCGCACGGGTATCGGCGTCGAGCCCGAACACGCGCGCGGGATTCGCGCCGACCGGCACGAACGTCGGCGACGGCACGCCGCTCTCCAAGGTGGACATCTGCTCCATGTTCCGCGTCCTATAGGCCACAAAGTTCGGCAAGAAAGAGGCGGAATGCTTGGCAATCGGCCATTCCCCTTGCCGGTCCCACCGATTTCGCGCAGTCTCGGTGGTGATGGCCAGTCAAAGCATCTCCGGTAAAGGCGAAGATAACGCCGAGCCCTGCTACCGCTGCATGGGCACGCTGACCATCCTTCGCGCCGCCACCACCGAGCGCGAGATTGCGGCGATGGCCGATGGCATGACGATCGACCTCTCGGGGGTCGAGAAAATGGATACCGTCGGCGCCTGGTTGATCTACCGCGCGGTGCGCGATCGCGGCGCCAGGGTCGTCGGCGATAGCGAGAAGATTCGCGGCCTGCTCGACCAGGTCGCCGACGCCGACCGCCCGGTGCGCGTCGTTCCCGAGCGGCGCGGCGGGGTAGGCGGTGCGGTCGAGGAACTGGGCGGCTGGGTGTCCGAGATCGGCCAAACCTTCCGCGGCCTGCTTGGATTCTTCGGCGCGACCCTGATCGGTTTTTACAATGTCGCCAAGCGACCGCGCCGTTTCCGCCTCAACGCCGTGGTCCAGCGGTTCGACGTGGTTGGCGTTCGCGCGCTCGGAATCATCGGGCTGATGACCTTCCTGATCGGGATCGTCATCGGCCAGCAAGGCGCGGTCCAGCTCGAGCAGTTCGGCGCCGAAGTGTACACAATCAACCTGATCGGCCGGATCAGCGTGCGCGAGCTTGCTACCCTGATGACCGCGATCATGGTCGCCGGTCGCTCGGGCAGCGCCTTCGCCGCGCAGATCGGGACGATGAAGCTGACCGAAGAAATCGACGCGATGCGGACCATCGGCGTCTCGCCGATCGAGGCGCTCGTGATCCCGCGCATGCTGTCGGCGATCATCATGATGCCGTTGCTGTCCTTCTTCGCGATGATGATGTCGATGCTCGGCGGCGGCATTTTCTGCTGGATCTACCTCGGCGTTCCCCCGCTCACCTTCATCCAGCGCATCCAGGAAGTCGTGCCGCTGACCGACTTGTGGGTCGGGCTGATCAAGGCGCCGGTGTTCGGCTTCATCATCGCACTGTGCGGCTGCTTCCAGGGCATGCTGGTCAAGAGCGACGCCGAGGAGGTCGGTCTTCGCACCACCGCCGCGGTGGTCCAGTCGATCTTCATGGTGATCGTGCTCGACGCTTTGTTTGCCGTATTCTTCAGTTCGGTCGGCTGGGCATGACCTCGCCCATCCTCCCCGACGGCGAACAGGCGGTGATCGAGATCCGCGGGCTGGACAATAGTTTCGGCGAGCAGATCATCCACCAGGATCTCGATCTCGACGTTCGTCGCGGCGAGATCCTCGGCGTGGTCGGGGGCTCGGGCACCGGAAAATCGGTGCTGATGCGCTCGATCATCGGCCTCCAGACCCCGTCCGATGGCCAAATCGACGTGCTCGGCGAGAATATGATCGGCCGCGAGGAGGATGAAGCCAAGAACATCCGCCGCCGCTGGGGAATATTGTTCCAGAACGGCGCTTTGTTTTCGACCCTGACCGTGGCCGAGAATGTCGAGGTCCCGCTTCGCGAATATTTCCATTTTTCGCAGACCCTGATGGACGAGATCGCTAGCTACAAGATCGCCATGTCGGGGCTTCCCGCCGATGCCGGTCCCAAATATCCGGCCGAATTGTCGGGCGGGATGATCAAGCGCGCCGGCCTCGCCCGCGCCCTCGCGCTCGATCCCGAACTGTTGTTCCTCGACGAGCCGACCGCCGGCCTCGACCCAATTTCGGCGCAGAATTTCGACGAATTGATCCTCTCGCTGCGCGACAAGCTCGATTTGACCGTCTTCCTCATCACCCACGATCTCGACACGCTCTACGCGATCTGCGACCGGGTGGCGGTGCTGGCCGACCGCAAGGTGGTGGCGGTCGGGACGATTGACCAGTTGCTGGCGTTGGACCATCCTTGGATTCAAGAATATTTTAACGGCCCGCGCGGACGCGCCGCGGCGAAAGCGTAAGAGAGGTTAGCGACAGGCGATGGAGACACGGTCCAACCATATCCTCGTCGGCGGGGTCGTGCTGGCGCTGATCGCCGGCCTGTTGCTGTTCGTCATCTGGCTGGCCGGCCTGTCGAACACCAAGAAGCAATGCTTCGACGTCTATTTCGCGCAGGATGTCGGCGGTCTCAACAAGGGCAGCGCGGTGACATTCGCCGGTGTGCCCGTCGGCCAGATCACCAAGATCAGCCTGCTTCCCGATCGCCCCGAATTCGTCTGGGTGCGGCTCGAGGTGGATGAAGAAACTCCGGTGCTCCAGGGTACCAGCGCGCAGATCAAGGGGGTCGGTTTCACCGGCGTCAGCGAGATCCAGCTTGGCGGCGCGATTCGCGGGGCCAAGCGCGTGACCCAGGCCGGGCCGCAGGGCTGCCCGGTAATCCCCGCCACCTCGGGCGGCCTCGGCGCCTTGCTCAACTCGGCGCCGGAACTGATTGACCGTATCCAGCGCCTCACCGAGCGGCTGACCGAGCTAGTCAGCGACAAGAACCAGAATTCGATCTCCGACATCCTCGAAAATGTTGACAAGACCACCGCCGTGCTGGCCGAACGCGCGCCCGATCTCGCCGACGCCATCGCCGACGCGCGGATCGCGGCGCGCAATGCCGGAATCGCCGCGCAGAATGTCGGCCGGCTCGCCGACAGCACCAACAAATTGGTCAATGAACAGGGTCGCCCGGCGGCCGAGGATCTGCGCAAGACCATCGCCTCGGCGCAGCGCGCGGCGGACAATCTCGACGCGATGATCACCGAGGCCAGGCCCGGCATCCAGAACCTCACCAAGTCGACCCTGCCAGAGGCCAACCGCCTGGTCCGCGACCTGCGCGACCTGACCGATTCGCTCGGCCAGTTCAGCGACCGCCTCAACAATGATGGCGCGCTCGGCGTGCTCGGCCCCGAAAAGCTCCCCGATTATAAACCCGGAAAGACGAAATGATGCGTAACCACCGCCTGATCCTCGTCGCCGCAACCTGCCTCTCCCTGGCCGCCTGCTTCGGCGGCAAGAAGGTCCCGCCGACCCTGCTCACCCTGACCAGCAGCGCCCCCGCCCCGGCCTCGATCAGCCGCATCGCCGCACCGGGCGAGGCGATCACCATCGATGTGCCTGTGGTGCCCAAGGAATTGGCCTCAACCCGCGTCCCGGCGCTCGCCGGCCCGACTGCGGTGGCTTACATCACCGGCCTGTTGTGGGTCGATGCGCCCGACAAATTGTTCCAGGATTTGCTCCAGGAAACCACGCTGCGCACCACCAACCGCGTCGTGCTCGACCCGCGCCAGGCGTCGCTCGATCCGGGCCTCAAGCTGACCGGCACCCTGACCCGCTTCGGCTATGACACTGCCGAGAGCGTGGTCATCGTCCGTTATGACGGCGCATTGTCGACCGCCGGAGGCACCCGTGTCGAAACCCGCCGCTTCGAAGCCAAAGTCCCCGCCGACGGCACCGCCGCCACGGTCGGACCCGCCCTCAATCAGGCCGCCAATCAGGTCGCCATCGAGGTCGCCCGCTGGGTCGGGGGATAATAAGGTAAGTGTCACCCCGGATTTGATCCGGGGCCTGCCTTGCTTTGTCCTACCCCAAACTCTTCGACGCCTGCTCGTATACGTCCTTGCTCAGCCCAACCGTCGCCAGCACCCGCTCCAGCTCGCCCCGCATCAGGCTTGCGCGATCCTCCCCGAACCGCCGCCAGCGCCCCAGCGGCGGGACAAGTCGCGCTGCGGTCTGCGGGTTGATGGCGTCGGCGGCGATGATCAAATCGGCGAGCAGGCGGTAGCCGCGCCCCGACTTCTCGTGAAACACCCACTGGCCGGCCGCGAAATTACCCGCCAGCGCACGCAGCCGATTGGGATTCTTCAACGTGAAATCGGGATGCTTCATCAGCGCCTCGACAGTGTCGATCGTGTCGGCCCGCGGGGCGCCGGCCTGCAGCGCGAACCATTTGTCGACCACCAGCCCGTCATGGGCGAAGCGCGCGTAATAATCGTCCAACGCCGCCTTGCGCTCGGGACCGTCGACCATCGTCAGCACCGCCAGCGCTCCCTGCCGGTCGGTCATATTGTCCGCCGCATCATATTGCGCCTTGGCCAGCGCCGCACCGTGCGCCGCATCCCCCGCCGCAATCAGCGCCAGCGCCACCGTCTTCAATCGCCGCACCCCCTTGGCCGCGCTCGACAAATCGCTTCCCGACGCATTGGCCGCCTGCGCTTCGCCCAGCTCGCGTGCCAGCGCCTGCCCGATCGCCGCGCGCAGGCCCTCGCGGCTGGCGTGGATCGCATCGGGATCGACTTGGCCCATCCGGTCCCCGACCAGCCCCTCCGAAGGCAAGGTCAGCGCCTCGCCTTTGAACGCCGCGTCGAGCCCGCTCGAGGTCAACGTATCGCGCATCGCCGCAATCACCGGTCCCGCGTCGACCGGCTCGCCCGACACCCCCGCGAGTAGCGCGGCAAACATCAATTCCTGCAGCGCCTCGTAGCGCGCGAACGGGTCGCCATCGCACGCCGCCAGCTGCTCGAGCTCACCCGGCTGCCGCTCGACGGTCAGGATCACTGGCGACGAAAAACCGCGATTGATCGATAGCAAAGGCGGCTCGTCGACCCCCTCGAAGACAACCGATTGCGCGGCCTCCTCAAACAGCACCAGCCGCTCGGGAGCCACCTCGCTGCCGCTTGTCGCCCCGACCAGTGCAGTCACCAGCGGGATCGGCATCGGCTTTTTTTCGGGCTGCCCCGGGGTCGACGGCATGTATTGCGCCAAGTGCAAAGTCGCGGTCCGCGCCGCGGCGTCATGCACCAGCCGCGCCTCGACCTTGGGCGTCCCCGCCTGCTCGTACCACAGCTTGAACCGCGCCAGATCGACCCCGCTCGCATCCTCCATCGCCTTGACGAAATCGTCGCAGGTTGCCGCTTCGCCGTCATGGCGCTCGAAGTATAAATCGGCCCCTGCACGAAACTTCTCCGCGCCCAGCATGGTCCGCATCATGCGGATCAGCTCGGCACCCTTGTTATACACCGTCGCAGTGTAGAAATTGGTGACCTCGAGGTAGCTGTCGGGCCGCACCGGATGCGCCAGCGGCCCGGCATCTTCGGGGAATTGCGCGGCGCGGAGCAGGCGTACGTCGTCGATCCGTTTAACCGCCTGCGACCCGATATCGGCTGAAAAGCATTGGTCGCGGAAGACGGTAAAACCTTCCTTGAGCGAAAGCTGGAACCAGTCGCGGCAAGTCACCCGATTGCCCGACCAATTGTGGAAATATTCGTGGGCCACGACCCCGGCGATGGCGTCGAAGTCGGCGTCGGTCGCGGTCTCCTGGTCGGCCAGCACATAGCGCGAGTTGAAGACGTTGAGCCCCTTATTCTCCATTGCCCCGAAGTTGAAATCCTCGACCGCGACGATGTTGAACAGGTCGAGATCATATTCGCGGCCGTACGCCGTCTCGTCCCACGCCATCGCCTGCTTCAGGCTGGTCATGGCGTGGGCGGTGCGCGGCAAATCCGCCTCCCGAACCCAGATCGCGAGATCGACCATCCGGCCGCTCATCGTCGTGAACGTGTCGCGGTTGGCGGACAGATCGCCCGCGACCATTGCGAACAGATAGGAAGGCTTGGGAAATGGATCGTGCCATTCGGCCCAATGGCTGCCGGCGCTTTCAGTTTCTCCTGGGCCCTCCCCGGACGCGGTCAGATTGCCATTGGCCAGCAGGATCGGGAAACGTGCCTTGTCCGCCTGCATGCGCACCGAATAAATAGACAGCACATCGGGCCGGTCGGGGTGGAAGGTGATGCGGCGGAAGCCCTCGCTCTCGCACTGGGTGCATAATATGCCGCCCGATGCATAAAGCCCCATCAATTTGCTGTTGGTCGCGGGCGAAATCACGACCTCGGTCTCGACCTCGGCCGTCGCGCCGTCGAGCGTCACGACCAGCGCCTCGCCGTCCATTGACCAGCGCGCGTCGCCGCCGTCGACTCCGACCGACAGCGGCTTCAGCCCGTCGCCGGCCAGCCGCAGCGGCCGGTCATGCACGCCATTGCGCTCGACGCTGAGCCTTGCCCGAACTCGCGTCGCCACCGGATCGAGATCGACCTCAAGCGCCACTTCGCGCACCCACCAATCAGGCGGGCGGTAATCGAGGCGTAAGGTGGCGGCATGCTCCGGACTGGTCGGAGCTTCGGGGTTCAATAGTGCGTCCATCAAGCGCTGCTAGGGACAGCCGCCAACCGACGCAACACACAGCTCTCCCCCAGTTCCGGGAGAGGTGGCGCAAACCGCAGGAGGGGGCTAGTCTCCCCCACGGGGACCACGGGGGATATCGACATGACTTTCGAAACGATCATGCTGGCCGCGGCGGCGGCCGCGCCGGGGTTCGATGCAGAGGCTGCGACGCGCGCCTATCTCGCCACGCTGGACGGCGCGGCGCGGGCCAGGTCCGATGCCTATTTCGAGGGTGGCTACTGGCTTCCTTTGTGGGGTGCCCTGATCTCGATCCTCGCTTACTGGCTGATGCTGCGGCTCGGCTGGTCGGCATCGTGGAGCGCGTGGGCGGCCAAGATCACCAAACGCAAATGGCTCCAGCCGGCGCTTTATTCGGTGCCGTTCGCGATCGCCGGAACCGTGCTGACCCTGCCGTGGACGGTCTACACCGCTTTCTACCGCGAGCATCAGTACGGCATGTCCAACCAGAGCCTCACCGAGTGGAGCATCGAGTTGGCGAAACTGTTCGGCGTCGGGCTGGTGATCGGCGCCCTGATGTTCATGGTCATCTACGCGGTGATCCGCAAAAGCCCCAAACGCTGGTGGCTGTGGGCGAGCGCCGCGCTGGCGGCGATGATGGCGGTGATGATCATGCTCGCGCCTTTGTTCATCGAGCCATTGATCAACAAATATACGCCGATGGCCGCGGGGCCGGTGCGATCCGAGATATTACGTATCGCCCATGAGCAGGATATCCCGACCGACGACGTCTATGTGGTCGACGCGTCGAAGCAGACCAAGCGCATTTCGGCCAATGTCGCGGGGCTCGGACCGACCGTCCGCATCGCGCTCAACGACAATCTGCTCAACCGCTCGAACATCCACGGGATCAAGGCGGTGATGGGCCATGAGATGGGCCATTACAAACTCTACCATATCCAGAAACTGCTGCTTTATCTGACGCTCATGGCCCTCGTCGCATTCGGGACGATGTACTGGCTCGCTCCACGGATTTTGGCGAAAAACAGCGAAAAATGGAACGTCCGCGAGGTCTCCGACCCAGCCTCGGCTCCGTTGCTCTATATGATGCTCGCAGTGCTGCTTATCCCCGGCGGGATCATCTTCAACTCGATCATCCGCTTCCACGAAAGCGAAGCCGACGCCTTCGGCCTGATGTCGGCGCGCGAGCCCGACGGGTTCGCCATGACCGCGATGCAATTGAGCGAATATCGCAAGATCGAGCCATCGGCGCTGGAGGAAATTTTGTTCTTCGACCATCCCTCGGGCCGGACCCGGGTCAGCATGGCGATGGAGTGGAAGGCTAAAAACCTCGCCACGCTGCCCGCTGATCAGCAGCAGCCAATGGTGATGACCACGCCGGCACCACCGGCGAAGTAAGGCTCAGCCGGCATCGGGGGCGGCGATCTTGCTCCCCCGATTGCCGCTCAGCGCCACCAGCATCCCGCCCAGGGCGAGCAGCCCGCCGGCCACCGCGAGCAGGCTCCAGCGGTAATCCTCGAAGATCGTCGACAACCCCATCGCGATCACCGGCACCAATACGCTCGAATAGGCCGCCCGCCCCGGCCCGATCTTGCGCACCACCGGCAGGTACAGGCTGAACGCCAACACCGTCGCCGCCAGCGCGAGATAGATCAGGCCAAGCCAATAGCCCAGGCTCATGTCGATTGTCGGCGGCCCGGCGACGGCGACGGCGAACAACCCGTCGGCCAACGCGCCGATCCCCATTGCCCACGCCAGCATCGCCAGCAGCGGCTGCCGCCGCGACCGCTCGAGCGCCTGATAGACATTGGCCCATGACGCCGACAGAAGGCCGAACAGAGTCAGCCCGAGCCCGGCCAGAACCTCGCTGTTGCTGGCCTTGCTCGACTGAAGCTCGTTGACGAACAGCAGGCAGATCCCGGCCGCCGCGATCGCCCCGCCAATGGCGAAGCGCCCGCTCGGTCGTTGGCCGAGCAGGAGCCAGGCGAGCAGGCTATTGGGGATGAACAGCAAGGCGAAGACCGTCGCGACAATGCCCGAGGTGATGTACAGCTCGGCCACGTAAACGCCGTTGAAATTGAAACAGAACTGGCTGATCCCGACCACCGCAGCGACGGTCAGCATGGCTGGGCTGGGCCTGAGTGACTGCCCCTTCCAATGCGCCACCGCGGCCATCGCCAGTGCCGCCATGGCAAAGCGATAGGTCACCGACCATTGCGGCGCGACAGTGTCGATCTGGCCGCGGATCACCAGCCAGGTCGATCCCCAGATCAGGGTGAAAATGACGAATGGGACAATGATCGACTGGTCGAGCCGCGCTTCGTGCGGACGGTTCACAGCGCCTCAATCGCCTTCGCCAGCGCCGCGACAGCACCCATATCCTGATCCCAGCTGGTCACCAGCCGTACTTCGCCCGGCGCCCAGTCGTAAAAGTCGAAGCCCATGGCTCGGATCGCCTCGGCTTCCTCGGGCGTCATCCGCACGAACAGTTCATTGGCTTCGACCGGATAAACCAGTCGCCCCTCGGCGGCCTCGGCCAGCATTTGCGCCGCCGCATTGGCCGCCCGCGCATTGGCCAGCCACAGATCGCCGTCGAGCAACGCCAGCAATTGCGCGGCAAGATAGCGCCCCTTGGACAACAAATGCCCCGAACGCTTGCGCAGCACCCGCGCCTGCTCGGCATGGCGCTTGTCGAAGAAAATTAGCGCCTCGGCGTTCATCCCGCCATTCTTGACGAAGCCGAAGCTCATGATGTCGACCCCGGCGCGCCATGTCAGATTGGCCGGACTGGCCCCGGTCGACACCAATGCATTGGCGAACCGGGCCCCGTCGAGCTGGAAGCCGAGCCCGCGCGCCTTCGCCATCTCGCCCAGCGCGGCGGTCTCGGCGGGTGAATAAGTCAGCCCATATTCGCTGGCGTTGGTGATCGACAGCGCTGCCGGCTGGACCTGGTGAACGTCGGGCCGGATTCTCGCGCAGGCCGCCTCGACCGCCTCGGGCGTGACCTTGGCGCCCGGTCCGTCAAGCAGCATCAATTTCGCGCCGCCATTATACATCGCCGGCGCGCCCGCTTCGTCATTCTCAATATGCGCCTCGCGATGGCACAGGATGGCGCCGGTCGGCGGGCACAGCATGGCGAGGCCAATACTGTTGGCTGCGGTGCCGGTGGTCACCCACAGCGCCTCGACCTCGGTCTCGAACACTTGCGAGAAGACGAGGTTGAGCTTCGCGCTCCACGCATCGCCGTCATAGGCAGTATCGAGCCGGTTGGCTGCGGCCAGGGCGTCAAGCACCTGCGGGCAGGCGGCGGCGGCGTTGTCGGAGAAGAAGCGCATGCTCGAGGCATGGCGAGGCATGGCCACTCGGTCAATCAGGTTGAAAAAAGGAGCCTCCCAAAAGAAATGTCCGGCGGACATATCTTTTGAGAGGCTGGTGCTGTCGGTGAGGATTGAACTCACGACCTCAGCCTTACCAAGGATGCGCTCTACCACTGAGCTACGACAGCATGTCCTGAGACGCGGGGGCTATGGCCAGCAAGGCGCGCGGCGTCAACCCGCTTGGCCTCGCATGGCGGTGCGGATAGAGCAAAGTGCATGTCCAAAGCCGACCAGCAACGCGATCAGAAGCTCGCCGCCGCGCTCCGCGAGAATTTGCTTCGTCGCAAGGCCCAGTCCCGCGACGCAGCGCCCGACCCTCAGGTTAAGGACGAAAACCAGGCCGCCAGCGAATAGCCATGGTCGAGCCCGCGGTTCAGCGCGCTCCGCGGACCGAGAATATACAGCGCCCCAAGCACCCAGCCCAGCGCAACCCATGCCAGCGGCCCCGCCGCCCTCCGCAACTTCGTCATTTCAGTCCCCCTAAAGCGGCGCGCAGGCGGCTCCGAGCCAGGCGCGGTCGTCGGCCGCCAGCTGCGGGCCGATCTTGGCTACCACCTCGGCATGATAATCGTTGAGCCACGCAAGCTCGCGCTTCGACAGCATCTCGGTCGCCACCAGCCGCCGCTCGATTGGCGCAAAGGTCAATGTCTCGAACCCGAGCATCGGCTTCTCCGCACCCGCGACTGCCTTCTCGACCACCAGCACCAGATTCTCGATCCGGATCCCATATTCGCCGGTCTTGTAATAGCCTGGCTCGTTGGACAGGATCATCCCCGCCGCGAGCGGCTCGTCGCCGCCCGACTGGCCCGACCCGACCGGCGAAATCCGCTGCGGCCCCTCGTGAACCGACAGGAAGGCGCCGACGCCGTGGCCGGTGCCGTGGGCGTAATCGAGGCCTGCTTCCCATAATGGCCGCCGGGCGAAGCTGTCCAACTGGCCGCCGCGCGTGCCCTTGGGGAACACTGCCGTGGCGATGGCGATATGGCCCTGCAATACGCGGGTGAAGCGGTCGCGCATCTCCGCGGTCGGATCGCCG
>JBKJNP010000038.1:0-5607 GCA_046593565.1 Sphingomicrobium sp.
GGGCCGCCGTCGTCGAGCGGATCGACCTCGTCCTCGGCTTCCTTCTCGTCCTCATCATCGTCGGAAGCCTCGGCGGCCTCGACGATGTTGACCCCCATTTCGCTAATCGCGGACATCACGTCCTCGATCTGCTCGGAGCTCATCTGGTCCTGGGGCAGGGCCTCGTTGAGCTCGTCATAGGTGATGACTCCGCGCTTCTTGGCGCGCGCGAGCAATTTCTTGATCGCGACGTCATTGAGGTCGATCAGCGGCGCATCGCCGCTTTCGGTTTCGGGTTCAGCTGTGTCGTTTTTCGCCATGGGTCCGCCGCTTAGTCGTTGCCGGCGAGGGACGCCAGCCTATCCTTGAGTGCCTCACGCGCCGCGTGAAGCCGTTGCTGTTCGTTAAAGGCGTCGTCGTCGCCGTCCGCCAGCCGCCGCTGGGCATCGGCAAACGCCGCGTCGAGATCGATCCTGGTCACCAGCGCCTCGATTGCCAGCCCGAGATCGCGCCGGGCGATGTCGGGTTCGCATTCGCGCTGCGTAAAGGAAAAGCCGATCTCGCCGCCTTTCGACACGTCGCGCCAGGGCGCGGCCATGTCTTCAGAGGTCAATATGGTGTTGAGCGCCGCACGATCAAGATTATCGCCGGCCATGGCGCAATCGATCATCCGGTCACGCACCCGGGCGGCGGGGGGATCGGCGATCGGCAGCGCGGCCAATGCCTCGACATGGTCGCCGATCGCCTCCGGATAAAGCGCGTGGCCGAGGACCAGGGCGCGGGCGATGTCGCGGGAGATTCCGCCGGCACCAATGGCCCGCGCGGCCTGGCTTGCGGGGGGATCAGGAGGGACGAAGCGGCCATCCTTATTCTTTTTCCATGGGCTGCGAGCGGTGAAGGCGCCGCGACCGGCCGCTTGCGGGCGGACCAAAGCATCGAACCGCCGCAGCCATTCCTCGCGGTAGAGGCTGCGGACATTGGGGTCGGCGATGGTGGCGGCATGGTCGATGAGGCGCTGGCGAAGGCCGGCGCGGGCCTCGGGCGTGTCGAGCGGTGCGACCTCGACCTCGTGCCGCCATAGGCGTTCGACGAGCGGTTCGGCAGCGGCGAGCAGTGCCTCCATCGCGGGCTTGCCTCCGGATCGGACGACATCGTCGGGGTCCTGGCCGGTCGGGAGCGCGACGAAACGTAGGGTTTTTTCAGGGGCGAGGTGCGGCAGCGCGCGGGTCGCGGCGCGGACCGAGGCCTTTTGTCCCGCGCTATCGCCGTCGAAGCACAGGATCGGCGCGGGTTCCAAGCGCCACATTCGCTCGAGCTGGGTCTCGGTCACCGCGGTGCCGAGCGGGGCGACGACTTCGCCGATCCCGGCCTGGTCAAGCGCGATGACATCCATCTGCCCCTCGACCACCAACAGCCGCCGGGCGGTGCGGCTGGCGGGGCCGGCGAGGTCGAGGTTGAACAAAGTGCGGCCCTTATCGAACAAGGGTGTATCGGGCGAATTGAGATATTTCGGCTCGCCCGCGCCGACGATGCGCGCGGAGAAGGCGATAACGCGGCCGCGCTGGTCCTTGATCGGGTAGGTCAGGCGGCCGCGGAAGCGGTCGTAGCTCCCTCGACTTCGCTCGGGACGAACGGTGTCGGTTTCGTCGGGCCGGATCAGCAGACCCGCTTCGACCAACTTATCCTCGCCGGCGGACGCCAGCGCGGTCTTGAGCTTGCCGCGCGCGTCGGGGGCGAAGCCGAAGCCGAATTTGGCGCGGGTCGCGGGGCTGATCCCGCGCTGGTCGAGATAGGCGCGGGCGGCAGCGCCCTCGATCCCGGCGAGCTGCTCGACGAACCATACCTGGGCCGACGCCATGACGTCATACAGGCCAGCCGATTGCTCCTGCTTGGCCTGCGCGCGCGGGTCGGGGGCGGGGACGTCCATCCCGGCTTTCCCCGCCAATTCCTTGACCGCATCCATGAACGGCAAGCCGCGCGCATCGGTCAGGAAACGGATCGCATCGCCATGCGCCCCGCAGCCGAAGCAATGATAGAAGCCCTTCTCGTCGTTGATCGTGAACGACGGGGTCTTTTCCTGATGGAACGGGCAGCAGGCCTTATATTCGCGGCCGGCCTTGGTCAGTTTCACCGAAGGGGCGATGATTGCGCTGAGCGTGGTGCGGACGCGAAGCTCGTCGAGGAAGGATGGGGAGAGGGTCATTCGCCGATCTTTCCCCATCCCGCCAGAGCGGGAGGGGAAGAGGCGCGCAGCGCCGAAGGGGAGGGCCTGTCTTCAGGCGAAGGCACAGGCCCTCCCTCGCTCGCATTTGGCGAGTCGACCCCTCCCGCTCTGGCGGGAGGGGGTTGATTGAGCGCTTCTTCGATCTGTCTCACCACACCGTCGATATTGTGCATTACGTCATTGTTCCAGAAGCGCAGGACACGATAGCCGCGTGCTTCGAGATATTTGGACCGGGCTTGGTCGTAAGCGAGCGCATCTGAATGCTGACCGCCGTCCAGTTCGATTACCAGTTTGGCTGATCGCGCCACAAAATCGCAAATGTACGGCTTGATGACCACCTGGCGGTTGAATCGGACCCGGTTCAGTCGGCGACTGCTGATAACGCCCCAAAGTTTGCGTTCGGCCGGTGTGGCGTTGTTGCGGAGGTGCCGGGATCGCTCGGTTGGGGTTGGATCATAGGCTTTGTCTGGCGATGACAGGCCCTCCCCCGGTCGGCTTTGCCGACTCGACCCCTCCCGCTCTGGCGGGAGGGGAATGGTCATGCCAGTGCCGCTTTCACCAGCGCGCTGGCCCGGGCGGGTTCGATGCTGGTGGTGTGGCGTTCCCTTAGTAGCGCCATGACTTTGCCCATTTCCTTCATCGAGCTTGCGCCGGTTTCGGCGATCAGCGCGGCGATGGCGGTTTTGACTTCTTCTTCGCTCATCTGCGCGGGCAGGAACCGCTCGATCACGGCGATTTCGGCGGTTTCAATCGCGGCCAGTTCGGCGCGGCCGCCCTTTTCATACATCTCGACCGATTCGCGGCGCTGCTTGATCATTTTCTGGAGCACGTCGGTGACCAAAGCGTCGTCGTCGGGCTGGACGGCGGCAGTGCGCAGTTCGATGTCGCGGTTCTTGATCGAGGAAGAGATCATCCGCAGCGTCTGCGTGCCCGCCTTGTCGCCGCTTTTCATCGCGCTCACCAGCGCGGTCTTGAGATCGTCGCGAATCATATCGTGCCCGTTTCACTTCACCGGAAAAATCCGGTCGTAGCGGCGATTTCGCGCCGATTACAGCGTTGACCTCCCCGCCACATGGGCCTAGCCGCATTCCCTTAGCGACATCGCCGGTTTTTTTGCTGCAGGAGCCTCCCGTCTTGGCCGATCCACGATCCACGTCCGCACGTCCTGAGGGCGCGACCGGCGTGATCGTATTTGCCGATGGGCGGACGGTGTGGGGCAGGGGCTTCGGGGCGGAAGGCAGCGCGGTCGGCGAATTGTGCTTCAACACCGCGATGACCGGCTATCAAGAGGTGATGACCGACCCCAGCTACGCGCGGCAGGTGGTGGCGTTCACCTTCCCCCACATCGGCAATGTCGGCGCCAATGAGGAAGATGTCGAAGCAGGCGAGGCGCATGCTTTGGGCTGTTTCGTTCGCGAGGCGGTGACCGGTCCAAGCAATTTCCGCGCCACGCAGGATTTCCCGAGCTGGATGGCGGCGACGGGGCGGATCGGCGTGTCGGGGGTCGATACGCGCGCGCTGACGCATCTGGTGCGGCGCGAGGGGCCGCCGACGGTGGCGTTTGCGCATTCGGCTTCGGGCGAGTTCGATCTGGCGGAGCTGCGCGAGACAGCGGCGGCGTGGCCGGGGCTGGAGGGGATGGATCTGGCGAAGGAAGTGAGCCGGGGGCAGCTTGAGGCTTGGAGCGGGGGCAAGTGGCGGCTTGGTGAGGGGTATCGTATCCCCTCTCCTTCAGGGGAGGGGACGAGCGCGAAGCGCTCTGGGGTGGGGGAGTCAGCAAGCGGGGATTCCCCCGCCCCCGCTCGCTTGCAGCGAGTCGACCCCGCCCCTGAAGGGGCGGGGATGGCACCACACGTCGTGGCGATCGATTATGGGGCCAAACGCAACATCTTCCGCAATCTGGTCGAGGCCGGGGCGCGGGTGACGATCTATCCGGCGGGGGCGAGTTTCGACGAATTGATGTCGGAAAATCCCGATGGTTTCTTCCTGTCCAATGGTCCGGGCGACCCAGCCGCGACTGGCGAATATGCGGTGCCGCTGATCCAGCAATTGCTCGGCACCGGAAAGCCATTGTTTGGCATCTGCCTCGGCCACCAATTGCTGGCGCTGGCGGTCGGCGGAAAGACTGCCAAGATGTTCCAGGGCCATCGCGGCGCCAACCATCCCGTGAAACGCCTGTCCGACGGACGCGTGGAGATCACCAGCATGAACCACGGCTTCGCGGTGGAACGCGAGGGTCTCCCGGCCAATGTCCGCGAAACCCATGTCAGCCTGTTCGACGGCAGCAATTGCGGACTCGAACTGACCGACAGGCCGGCCTTCTCGGTCCAGTACCACCCCGAGGCGAGCCCGGGACCGCAGGACAGCTTCTATCTGTTCGAGAAATTCGTGGGGATGATGCAGTGAGCCGCAAACTCCTACTCGCAGTCACGCTGCTTTTGGCAGGATGCGATCATGATTTTCAGTCTTATCAGCCCCGCAGTAACGCGCAGTTGGCTCAGGACTGTGGCGTTCCCGCCAATGAAATAAAGCGTGCCAAATCGTTGGCCCGAAGCAAAGAGCCATACCAGGCTGTCCAAGCAGGGAAATGCACCTTCACGAAGTCGGACGGACGCGACACCATCATGATTTCCAGCGTCAGTCACAACGAAAGCAATTCCCGCTAATGCCCAAGCGCACCGACATTTCCTCGATCCTGATCATCGGCGCCGGACCGATCGTCATCGGCCAGGCGGCGGAGTTTGATTATTCGGGGTCGCAGGCGGTCAAGGCGCTCAAGGCCGAGGGCTATCGAGTGATCGTGGTCAATTCGAACCCGGCGACGATCATGACCGATCCCGAGCTGGCGGATGCGACCTATATCGAGCCGATCACGCCCGAGATCGTGGCGCGGATCATCGAGAAGGAGCGCCCGGATGCGCTGCTGCCGACGATGGGCGGGCAGACCGCGCTCAACACCGCGCTGGCGCTCGACAAGGATGGGACGCTGGCGCGGCTCGGGGTCGAGTTGATCGGGGCCAAGGCCGAAGCGATCGAGAAAGCCGAGAATCGCGAGAAATTCCGCGATGCGATGGACCGGATCGGGCTGGAAAGCCCGCGATCGGCGATCGTCCATAGCTGGGAGGAAGCCGCGGCGGCGCTCGATACGGTCGGGCTGCCGGCGGTGATCCGGCCGAGCTTCACGCTGGGCGGGACCGGCGGGGGGATTGCCTACAACCGGCAGGAATATGAGCATTTCGTCCGCTCGGGGCTCGAGGCATCGCCGACCACCGAAGTGCTGATCGACGAGAGCCTGGTCGGGTGGAAGGAATATGAGATGGAGGTGGTGCGCGACACCGCCGACAACGCCATCATTATCTGCTCGATCGAGAACATCGACCCGATGGGGGTCCACACCGGGGATT